>JAJYHV010000045.1 GCA_021790515.1 Pseudomonadota bacterium | reverse complement strand
AGGGTTATTCTCAGGGTTATTCTCCCTTGGGTCAGTACCCAAAAAATAGCCTTGACAAGCGGCGCAACGCGGCAGTTCACCCGCCAAGCCCCGTCCCATATGTGCTGCGACGCCGGTCTGGCGGGAATTAATCAGCTCTCCCGATAGGACATTATACCCATCACCACGCCGTACTGCCCGCAGGACAAGCCGTATCCGCATCGGTAAAGCCGGATAACGGATTGGCTGTACAATTCAGACAGACGCAGCGTACATCATTACTGTTGGCCGCAATGGAATACTGCGACAACGGCCCGTTCCCCGTTGCCGTAATATAGTAAGACTGCCCGGCCCCACCGGTATTACCTTGCGTATAGGTATAAGTAAAATAATTACCACTATCGATAATCACCGGCGCCGGTACAGCTACTGGCGTCGCAACGGGCGGGTATGAACGATCATCCAGATACGTCTGTTCCACGCTTGCCATCGCCGCTGCGATGGCCTGCTGACCAGTCGACGTTTTGGATTTGTTGACATAATTGATGTAATTTGGGTACGCAATCGCCGTTAAAATCGCGATAATCGCCACCGTCACCATCGCCTCGATGAGTGTAAAGCCACGTTGCCGCCGTTCAGCACATTTCATCATCGTACCCCATCAATTGTTTAAAATCTGCCACCAGATAAACTGGTTACCAGGGCCGCCTGTGGTAAAACTGACATAAGGGCTTCCCGTTACGCCACCAGCCGCCTGATTACCACTGAGTGACGAAGACCCGAACAAATCGACTCCGGTTGCGGCACCCGACCCTGACACGCTATACGCTGTACCACTACCAATAGAGATATTATTGACCACAGTGGTACCCGTAGCGCCAATACCGTTGCCGCCACCGCCGCCATTACCTGTCAACATGGTAAAAGTTCCTGCCGGAAAATCGCCATTGAGCAAATTATACAAGTAATAATAAGCGCTTCCCGGACTACATGCCGATGTCGTAGTGGTTGTCACTGGCACAATCAAGGCATCATTGGCGATAGCCGGATTATCAGTAATCAAGCCATTCAACGGCAAGAACTGGATTCCGTTTGTCGGCGCGGCCGTTCCGTTTGCATATCCAGACGTTGATGGAGCATACGTGCCGTTTGTCCATATTCCTGCACCGCCGACATAACTGGTCCAGTCTTGCGCCCAGGCGAGCCCCGGTGCGGGCGTGGTCACTGAGACCTGGTCAAATACGGTGATCCGCGTGCTGGATGCAGCGTAAATATAGGGCGTGCTGCCATTGATAATGCCGCCGACATAGGCAATGGCATGGTCGGCATCCGTTGCATACGGCGGATCATAAAACGAACCGATCGTTGTCAACGTCAATGATGATACCAATGTCGTGCCTGTGGACAAAGTCACTCCATACAGATTGCCGTTGCCATCGCCCAGGTACAACACATTGTTCAGGATAAAATCATTGGACGTCGGCACAAAAGGCAAGATCAGTTCCGGCAACGGTTCACTGCCTGTTGAAACCTCCCTCAAAACCAATACCGGTTGTTGCGCACTGTTCGTGGTGACATAGACCACATACGTTATGTTCTGGCTGCCGCGCTGCAAACGGAAATAAACGGGCGGCACGACGTGAGGGAGTGTAACGGGCGGCACGATACCCGCCTGGGAACGCCAGTCATCATAAACGACTTTTACCGGTTGCCCGCTTGCATTCATTTTCAGCGCAAAATTGGACTGCGTATCCGCCATGTTACCCACAATATACGTCGCCCATTGCTGCGTCGCCAAAGATTGCGCATCTACCACCGTTACTGCCCCATCGCCATAGTGATTATTGGCAAAAGCATTGCTTCCGACTTCATCTTGTTGCAAATTGGCGACAAATTCGCGCGGCATCCAACCCCAGGCCAGCTGTCCGGGCGGCGTCGGGTTACTGATCGGTTGTCCATTTTGATACACCGCGTACAGAAAGCCATCCTGATCCGGGAAAATCAGCTCGGCAGGACGTTGTATCTGCGCAGTGTTGGATGCCCATGTCATATAACCGGTATTCGCCGTCAAGGTTGGATCATTGGGTGGATTGAAAAATTGCAGTGATTGTGCGAATTGCTCGCTAATGGATTGGTTATCGCTGCCAATCAGCCCGAAATAGGCATTCGGTGCACGTCCGCCAAGATATGGGCTACCGGATCCCGCCGTACAGCCAGACGTGCACGGATAAGAGGGATTGATCGTGTAATCGACGATGGTTGATTGGGTGCCTGGCGGACTTGATGGCGGAAGATTGAACGCCGCTGCATCGAGACTGGTCAACAAGGTAATTGGCCCAAGTACAGGACCGGTAGACACCCCTGTTGAAAACAGGCTGCCTGTTCTGGCCGAGATGGTCTCTGCTGTCGCAGCATCCCATGTGGGTGTACCGGCAATCAACCCTCCCGTCACGCTGAATGCGTCTACATGACCTTGAACAGGCGATACCGAATCCACTGTATCATACACATAGCCACCGCCGCCTTGCAAAGCCGAAGGTGCTGCGACCGGAGCCGTGTTGATCTGACTGGACAGACTGTTAAACACTGAACCCAAAGCGGCAAACAGGGCAGTGGTATTTGTGGCGGGATAAGCCGTACCGGTTCCGCCGGCCTGAGCAATGGCATTGGCCTGCGTCACGTCCCCCGCTTCGCTGGACATAATGACAACGTACACGTTGATGCCGAGATTTTGATGCAACGCCTGCGCAACCGGAACCGGATCGACTACATGCGTGGCGGTGTTGACGTACCGCGCGTCTTCCTTGCCGTCGATGACCAGCAACAGATTGTTGCTGCGACAACTGTTGTACGGGTCTTGTTGTTTGTAAGCGGCATAATACGCATACGCATTTTGCAGCGAATCGTACAATTCACTGCCGGTTGTCCACCCGTAAGAAGAGATGCTCAAGCCATAATAACCGCCAACCGGAATGGTGGCCGGATTGGAAGCGCCTTGTTGCGTATACGGCATCATGCCGGAAACGTTGCAAACAGTGCATCCTTGTGGATTGTAATCGTCACCGTCATTGCGCATTTCCTGAAAACCCAAAAATCCGGCAACCAAAGCGCGCTGGTCAGTATAACCCGTTATCGGGTTCGGCAAATCCAGAAACGGTCCCATATGCGACGTGGAATTTGGCCGCCGCATCTGCACCGTCGTTGCCCCATTTGTCGTGCCTTGCAACGCAGGCCGTATGTCAGACCAGTCTTCCATGCCATTGGTATGGTTGTTGACCGACAAGCCATCGGCGACCAGATTTCTGTTTGGCGCGTCCGGATCGGCCGTTCCGGACGGATAACTGGCGGTCCATGTTTGCTGGATGCCGCCACCGGATTGCACGGTAACCGATGCCGAGGTGGCCGACGGATAAGTCACTGACCACGTGGATGTGTCCGTTACATTCAAACAATTGCCTTTATACTCTGCTACACCGTTCACCAAACAACTATACTGAACTTCGCCCGACCAACCCAGCAAAGAGCCGATATCTATCGGATAAGGTGTGCCAAGCGGTCTGTTAAACGGAACATTGGCGAAATTTTGCGTATTGGTGGACGTCCACGACAGCGAACCGGGGCGATTGTTTTCATCGGCGGGCGATGCAAATGTTGTTCCGACTATGGTTTGCGTTCCCACACCGGCGCCATAGTTCATGACATATCCTGCCGGAACATTGATTGAAAACGCGGGCAAGGAATAACCGGCACCCGAACTACCGGTATAGGATACTGTTCTCGCCGGAATCCGGTTGGTCGCCAGATAAATACCTGTTCCAGCAGTTTGCGATTCTGTGGTAGAACCTGGAGGCGGGAAAAACTCGAAATCCGTTCCTTTTAACAATGCGTTTGCGATCTGTGATGCGGTTGGGTTCGCGCTCCCATTTCCAATGCTGATAGTCCCAGTATAAAGCTGTCCATCATTACCTGAAATGCTGTTTGTCGTTTGCGCTACCGACAATTGATCGCCGGCATAGGTCGCCGTGTATTTTCCGCTACCCTGACTTGAGTAGCCGGTTTTCGTCAGATAACTATATCCCTGATTGGTTGGCTCCAAACTGGATCCGGTGATGGCGATCGGCACGCCGCCGGGGCCTCCTGCATAGGGATCGGAATAAGGCGTGAAAAATGTTGACGGTGGATTGGTGCACGATGTTGGCGTAACTGTCCATGTGCCGCCTAAAGAATCAGTCCATGTTCTTGGTGCGCAAATATTGGTAACGCTGACATAAGCGGCGTCAGTGTCGCAAACGCCGTCGCCAAGCGTTGCATAATATGAACCGCCGCCGTCTGGCAACGTTTCGCACCACGCGGGACTGGTCGTCGTTTTAGGAATGGCAGTCAAACCGATAGCAAAAAAATTGGCCGGATCGTCGGAATAAGGCTCCAGTTGCGTTCCACCATTATTCGTCGCTTGTACATTATTATCCGGAACCAAACTTGAACTGTAATATGGATAACCCTCCCGACTAAGATCGTTACCAATAGTAGTATTGCTTACTGCCCGCAAATATTCAGGAACGCCATAAATCATTCGATACGTTGCAAAACCAAAATTGATGTTGTTGGTCAGCGAATTTGATGGTGACAAGAATGTTTGCAGCACGCTTTTTGCCTGATACAGTTTGGATGACGGCGCGTTGCCGGCAGCGTTGACTCCAGTAACATTATAAGCTGTGGCCGTACACGCTGCGCCAGTGCAATACATGGTGGTATTGTCATTGGGCGACGGATCGGTGGCGGTCACTGTGTCGTTGGTTAACATATTGCCCATCGAAACAGAGTTTGCCATCAGTATCATGACGTTGGGTGCAATGACGACCGTTGCCGGCGTGGAACCTTTGCCCCCGCTATCCGCCGAGGCAACGGGTATGGTCCACGGCATGACAAGTCCGGGCAGCAATGCCATCGTTACGATTTTCTTGAACAGTTTCATGTCCATCTCCTCAATTCGATTCTCGTTCAATTCAGGTACCATGCCTCGGTTGCGGCAGAACTACCGTCCGGCGTACTGGTATTGGTGAATATCTGAAAAAACGTCCCCGTAATCTGCGTGCCGCCCAATGCGGTCGGGAAAGCAAACGTATAAGGCGTCACCCGCACCATATACTGTATCGTTATCTGTTGCCCGTTGATGGTCTGCGTGGTCGATGTGCAACTGGTCGGGGTGTTGCCCGCCGCCGAACAATGCTGCCAGAAATCCGCGTTCGGATTACAGGTCGCATTGAAATCAACGGCATTGCTGCAAGGTGGTGTCACTGCACTGTTGTTGTACCACGGTTGAGTCAAAACGGCGGGTGTAATCACCCCGCCAACTGCTTGCAATGCCTGTTTCGCCAGATAGAGGCCTTGATCATTGCTCATGGAAAGCATCTGCGATTGTGCAATGTTGCCACTCATGTTTAACGCCGTTCTGGTGACGCGCGATACGGAAACCGCTGTCAACGTCAGCACAACGAGGATAATCAGCGTGATAATCAGCGATACACCTTGCTGCTTTCCAGCCAATTTGTATGCAACACGTTGTTTTATAAAATGTTTCATAGATTGTTCGCCCAATTGACATTACGCAGCGGCACTTCTGTCACAAACAACTGATGCCGGTACGCCAAACAATCCAGTTGGCCGGAGCAACTGGCCGGCACGGTATAAATACTGCCATCGGGAAAGACATAGCTTGCCGCCGAAACCGGTTGACCAGACGGATCCGGCTGCAAACCTCGCACCAACAGCGCCACCTGCACCGATTTCATGTCGGTGATTCCTCCGGGGCAACCCGTCGATTGATACGCTCCCGGCGCACTGGTACAGGAAAACTGGAATCGCATGGCAAGCACGCCGTCTGCATAATATACCGGCGCGGCAGCACCATTCGTCCATTGCAGGGATGGATTGCCTGTCACAGGATTCAACGCAATATCCCAGATGCTATTGACGAGAATGACCGTCAGAGGGTTACCCGTTACATTGCCATTACTGGTCAAGGTCAATCTTTCGCTGCTGGTATTCAAATTGGCATCCGGCCACGTGGCGCTGTTGGCGACCTGAACAGGGTTGATGGCGCCTGCCGCCGTCAGGTTCATCATATATCCCGCGTTGGCAATGTTCTGGGTCAGACTCATCAAGGCCAGTTCGGCATCATGCCAGGTCGCTTCGGTCTCAACGACCCTGCGTGCCGTCGTCGCACTCGCCTTGAATACGGCATAAGCGGCAACCGCCACCAACAGCGAAATCAGCATGCCCACCATCAACTCGATCAAACCGAAACCGGCCTGTTTGGAATTCACTGATTTATGTAATGGTCTCGTCATGTCAGTACCCCATGATGAGACTGGTTTGATAACTTTGCGGTACATGATCCGCACCATTCCAACCCATTGTCACTGTCACCTGGCACGGAAGCATGTTACACGCGCCCGTACCGCCTGGTGCCGTGACCGACAAAATGCCCGTTCCCGCCGGCAAATTGGCCTGTGTATAACTGCTCCACGCCGTCAGCGCCTGATCGATGGCAGTGTGCCCCGAATAGGTTCCTGCCGTCGTATTTCCATTCAACGCATTCAATCCGGCGAGATTATTTGCTTCCTGCGCAAAAATAGCCGAAGCAATCATCTGCGCCGCATACGTCGCCTGCGCAGCATACTGCGCCTTTCCCATTGATTTCATGGAATAAGTCAATAATGCAGCCATACCAAGAAGGCCAATCGCCAGCACCACCATCGATACCAGGCTCTCCAGCAACGCCACGCCACGCTGATATCTATCATGCATCATGATATGCTCCCCGTCCCCGTTGGCGAAATCGTCAACGTCCAGACACGAGCGCCGGCAGCGGGCGTAAACGTCACTGCATACGTTCCCGTGGGTATCGGTGCACCCAGACTGTTAATGGTCACCGGCAATACGCCGCTAACTGCAGCCAATGCAACTTGCGGATATGCCGAGTTGAAATCGGCAACTGACATGCCACGCACTATCGCACCCGACTGATTTGTGATGTCCCATTCATAACCGGCAGACATGGTAACCATATAACTCATGTTATGGGCAATAGCCTGAGACTGCGCCCACTGAATGTCCTGCAACATGCGCTCAGCCGCCGAGCGCGCACGCATGCTGCCTGTCATCGACTGGTACAACGGCATGGCCTGCGACAACAAAATGGCGAATACGGCCATCGCCACGACCAACTCAATGAGCGTAAAGCCTCGTGTCCTGTCCGTCTGACGTACGGCACCATCCTGCATTCAGTCATACCCCCGCTCACGCTGTTCGCTTGTCACTGGTTCGCTGTGTCATTAACCTGTTGACGACTTGTTTATCGCTGCCTGATGTATCGCTGCGAATCCAAATGCACAGAGCGAACATTTTACAACACTTACGTCAATGCCTCTGATGTTAATATATTATCATCGCGTGTTGCCGCCGTTCAGACGAGCGGTAGAATCCAGCCGACGAACGGTAACTTTTATGATTTTTCTTTTAATAATAACAGAAAAATTGCATGATACTCACTTTAAAAAACATCAATTTATCCTGCACGATCATGACAGCAAAATCAATTAAGGAAGCGCTGATTAACTCCTCCACGAGCCGCGTTGCAGACCAAATCGCGATGATTGCGAGTCGAACGACGAAGGTCGTAGCCGGGACTACGATGCCAAGGAGGTCGGCGAAGCGAGCGCGCGATTTGGTTGCAACCCATATGGGACGGGGCTTGGCGGGCGAACTGCCGCGTTGCGCCGCTTGTCAAGGAGAATAACCCTTGACTGCGCGTCACGCCTTGCATTTCATCCCGCCAAGCCACCGTCGCGACCGTGTGGGAATTAATCAACGCTTCCTTAACAAATCCATATCATTTTCAACCCTGCACAAACCGGCATGAATGCCGTATCATGACGAAATGAATGCGACATCCGATGTCATTATTGCTGGTGGCGGCGTTGCCGGCATGTCCACTGCCTTTTTCCTCGCGCACGCCGGATTACAAACGACCATTCTTGAACGCAACACGCCGGGCATGGAGTCTTCCTGGGCAGGCGGTGGGATTCTCGCTCCGCTGCTGCCGTGGCATTACAGCCAAGCCGTACTGGAAATGTGTCACCGGGGTGCGCAAATGTATCCGGCATGGGCAGAAACACTACATGCATCAGGCGGCATCGATCCGGAATACTGGCCTTGCGGTATGCACGTATTGCCAACCGACCGGATGACACCAGAAAACCCGACAAGCAACGCGACCGCCTACCCCTTGTTCAACGGCATTCCTGACGCCAATAACCACTCGCTCTGGATGCCAAATGTGGCTCAGGTGCGCAATCCGCGTCTGGTCAAATCCTTGCGAAAAACCATGGATGCTCTGAATATCCGGGTGCTGGAACATTGTGGCGACACCACGCTGCATGTTTCAAAAAACCATGTCAGCCACATACAAAGTCAACACGGAAAACACGTTGGCGCACACTATCTCGTCGCAAGTGGCGCATGGAGCCAACACATGCTGGCCGACATGCCACCGGCTAAAACCATCAGCCCGGTACGGGGACAAATGCTGCTGTTTCAAGCAGAACCGGGGTTGTTGCCGCATATTCTGTATCAGGACGGCGTGTATCTGATACCACGCCGCGATGGACATATTGTGGTCGGCAGCACAGTGGAATCAGTCGGTTTCGACAAAAGCACGACCGAAAGCGCACGCCAACATCTCTATGCGCGTGCAGTTCAACTGTTACCGGAACTTGGCAACCTTGCCATCATCCAGCAATGGAGCGGGTTGCGACCCGGCGCGCCTGACAACATTCCAACCGTCGCCCGCCATCCCGACATTGACAATCTGTTCGTCAACGCAGGGCACTTTCGCTATGGCGTCACCATGGCACCATCCAGTGCGAAACTGCTGACTGACCTGTTGCTACACCGTACGCCCGATATCGACCCGTTGCCTTATGCGTGGTGGTAATGCCGGACAAAATTGCTTTCACACCCTTGTTTTCACACTTGCATATTCATGATTGTGGTATATGCCGACACCAATCTGTCGCGTACCTGCACCGCCTCCTGAAAGTTGATATTGGCTTTTTGCATGGCAATCATGGTTTGAGACAGACTGACCGAATTATCTCCTGTCGCAAAACGGTTACCCAATGCATCCGCCTGCTGCTGAGACGCATTCACCGCCGCCAGCGAAGTTTTCAATGCATCGGCAAAACTGCCGGATGTCCCGCCAATGGCCGCTGGATCATTCGTCGTACTGGCGGCCGGCACCACTGACGATAATGCAGGCGGTTGTATTTGCGCAGAAACCGAACGAATCTGCGCCAGCATGGCCGAAATCTGTGATGCATTGATTCCGCCCATCGAAATTCCATTTATTGACATGATAATCACCACCACTCAATTTCTCACCCGTGACATTCTAACCCGCCCAAAAACAACGCAAAACAAAAATAAAAGGCTATAAAATCACTCTGTTCAACACTTTAGACTAGAAACAATGACAGATAATCGTTACCATGTCATGCAAGTACCATCCAACGATGGAATTTGTGAAATTTTGCCCAATCAGGCAATCTGTCTGTCGACAATCGAAATGCTCAACGTATAAAACATAATTGGAAATACACATAAAATCCAATGGCTGAAATAACAGAAAACAGGATGGGAATGACGAATTTTCTGCGCTCGGAAAACGGACGCAGAATCGGCTTGATACTTGGTGTCGCCGTCAGCATCGCCATCATGGCAGTCATCTGGCTGTGGAGCCAGAAACCCGATTATCGCGTCCTGTTTTCCAACTTCAGCGACAAGGATGGCGGTGCCATCGTCGCCGCGCTGGAACAAATGAATGTTCCCTACAAGTTCAGTGATGGCGGAACGGCGATTCTGGTTCCCTCCGATCAGGTCAATGACCTGCGCCTGAAACTGGCCGCACAAGACCTGCCAAAAGGCGGCAACGTCGGTTTTGAAGTCATGGAAAACCAGAAACTCGGCACGTCGCAGTTTCTGGAACAAGTCAACTATCAGCGCGCGCTGGAAGGCGAGTTGGCCAGCACCATCGAATCCATCAGCGCCGTGCAAGCAGCACGCGTCCATCTCGCCCTGCCCAAAAATTCCGTATTCGTTCGCGACCAGCAAAAACCTACCGCGTCCGTACTCATCAACCTGCAACCGGGCCGCGCGCTCGACCCGGCGCAGGTCACTGCCATTGTTCATTTGCTGGCCAGCAGCGTACCGGCGCTCACGCCTGACAATGTCACCATTGTCGACCAGAATGGCGATCTGCTCTCGGGCGACAGCAAACCCAACCAGGACGGTCTTGATCCGACGCAACTCAAATACGTTCAAACCTTGCAGCAGGAAATTGCCGGCCGGATTGAAGCCATCATTTCGCCCATCGTCGGCACCAACAATGTCCATGCTGCCGTCACCGCCGATGTGGATTTTTCACACAACGAACAGGCTGCCGAAACCTACAAACCCAACCCAACCCCGGACACATCCTCGGTGCGCAGCCGCCAGACCGACGAAGCCACCGTCACGGGTACAGCAGCTTCCGGCATCCCCGGCGCCCTGTCCAACCAGCCGCCTGCGCCAGCCACTGCCCCCATCAATGCACCCGCCACACCTGCTGCCGGTGCGCCCGGAACCACACCACCCGCGCCATCTTCCACGCCCGGCATTCCCATCCATAAATCCGCTGATATCCGCTATGAACTCAACAAAACCTTGCGCTACACACAAGAGGCCATTGGCGGCATCAGACGCCTGTCCGTGGCTGTCGTGGTCAATGACAAATCCGTCATTGACAAAAAAGGCAAGGCCCATCAAGTACCTCTGAGCGCCACCGAAAAAGCGCAAATCAACGATCTGGCCAAAGAAGCCATGGGGTTTGACGCCAGCCGCGGCGACACTCTGAATGTGGTCAACAGCGCTTTTGTCACCACAGAAGAACCCCTGCCGCCCGCCACCCCATGGTGGAAGCAATCAGGCACCATTGAAATGGCAAAAACGGCCGGACGCTACCTGCTTGCACTGATTGGCTTGCTGATCGTATACCGCAAGTTACTCAAACCTTTGTTGGAAAAACTGAACCGGCCGTCGGAAACACACGAGTCAATGGCACACGGAACTCATCACAATATGCATGAACCCGGAGAAGACAGTATGGTGGAACTTTCTGCGGAAGCCGAAGCGCAAGCCGCTGCCGAACACGCCTACCTCAATGAACTGGAAAACGTGCGCCAGATGGCGCGCGACAATCCCAAAATCGTCGCCAACGTCGTCAAAACATGGATAAATGGCAATGAGTAACGAAACCTTGCAAAAAGCGGCCGTCCTGATGTTGACGCTTGGCGAAAACGAAGCCGCCGAAGTCATGAAACATCTGGGCCCACGTGAGGTACAAAAACTGGGCGAAGTCATGGCAACCATGAAACCCATCGCCCACGAAGAAGTCGGCACGGTATTGACCGAATTCAAAGTCATGACCAGCCAACATTCCGGTTTTGGCTCCGACACCAACGAATACATCCGCAGCGTCCTGAATCAGGCGCTGGGCAATGACAAGGCAACCGCCGTTTTAGGGCGTATTCTCGGTGATAATGATGTCAGTGGCATTGAAAGTCTGAAATGGATGGATGCCGACTCTGTCGCCGAACTGATTTTGAACGAACACCCCCAAATCATCGCCACCATTCTGGTGCACCTGGAAGACGATCAAGCCGCTGCGGTACTGAGCAAATTTACCGAGCGACTGCGCAACGATGTCCTGTTGCGCATAGCCACGCTCGATGGCGTACAACCCGTCGCTCTGCAAGAATTGAACCAGGTATTGACCCGCCTGTTGTCCGGCAATGAAAAAAGCGTCAAAAAACAATCCATGGGCGGCACACACGCCGCCGCGAACATTCTCAATTTCATGGGCAGCACCATCGAAACCTCTGCCATGGACGCTTTCCGCAATTACGACGGCGACATGGCGCAAAAAATCATGGACGCCATGTTCGGCTTCGAAAACCTGATGGACATCGACGACCGCGGCATTCAACTCCTGTTGCGCGAAGTCCAGTCCGACTCGCTGATTATCGCCCTGAAAGGCGCGCCCACCGAACTGAAAGAAAAAATTCTCAAGAACATGTCGCAACGTGCCGCTGACATGTTACGCGAAGACATGGAAACCAAGGGGCCGGTTCGACTGTCCGAAGTAGAAGCACAGCAAAAGGCCATCCTGATGATCGTACGCCGACTGTCTGACGAAGGTCAAATTGCCTTGGGTGGCAAGGGCGATGATGCCTTCGTATGACAATCAGGCGCATATCCAGACATATCTGACAGCATATCCAATATGAGAACCGGACGGCATCCATGATTCCCAAAGAACAAATGACTGCGTGGCAACGTTGGGAAATGGCTGATTTTGATACCCGTAAACCTGCCGCCACGATACAGAACGTGCAACTTCCCACGGTAAATGAACTGGAAAAATTGCGTGACGAAATCCATCGGGAAGGATTTGCCGCCGGACATGGCGAGGGAATGGCGGCCGGCCGCAAGGCAGGCCACATACTGGGTTACGACGAAGGTTTACGCGAAGGACGCGAAACGGCTCAAGCCATCAACGCTCCATTGCTCGATCAATTGAATCAGTTGTTGAACCAGTTCGATCAAGAACTGGCAAATGCCGACCAGACCATCGCCAACGCTGTGCTGCAACTGGCGTGTGACATAGCCGCTGCCATGCTGAAAACCGCACTACCCATACAACCGGAGCTATTGCTGCCCGTCATTCGCCAAGCCATCATTGCCCTGCCCGCCATGCAACGCAAAGGACGCCTGCATCTTCACCCCATGGACGCAACGGTTTTGCGCAGCCATCTGCACGAAGAACTGACGCACTGGCAAATTGTTGAAGACGCCAGCATCACCCCGGGTGGATGCCGTCTGGACACGCATCAGGGAACCATCGACGCCACACTCGAAGCACGCTGGATGCGCCTGATGGCGCAACTTGAACAGGATACTTCCTGGCTCGGGACAACAGACCATGCCCAAGACACCACGCGGTAACGTCCTCTGGCAATCTCGTCTTGCCGCCGCACGCACAGTCATTGCCCAGACTGAATCATTAAAAATCGCTGGCCGTATCGCTCGCGTCACCGGTCTGGTCATGGAAGCCAGCGGCATCAAACTGCCCATTGGCAGTGCCTGTTTTATCAACCTGCCAACCGGCGGGACGCTGGAAGCGGAAGTGGTAGGATTTAATCATGACAATCTGTTTTTGATGCCACAAAATGACGTGGAAGGCATCATGCCAGGCGCCGTGGTCATTCCCATAGAACCACAACCCGACTTTTCGTTTGACGCCAAACCACGCCGACGCAGCATTGACCGCTCGCGCCATTTGCCCGCCGGATTTTCCCTGCTTGGACGCGTACTGAACGCAGCAGGGCACCCGCTCGACCAACTGGGCAAACTTTCCGCCACCGATAGCGTACCGTTGTCAGCACGCCCCATCAACCCATTGCATCGCGCACCTATCAAACAGCCACTGGATGTCGGTATTCGCGCCATCAACAGCATGCTCACGGTCGGCCGCGGACAGCGCATGGGGCTTTTCGCCGGCTCTGGTGTCGGGAAAAGCGTGCTGCTGGGCATGATGGCACGCTATACCAACGCCGACATCATCATAGTCGGCATGATTGGCGAACGGGGCCGCGAAGTCAAGGAATTCATCGAAAACATTCTCGGCACCGACGGCCTCGCGCGCGCCGTCGTCGTCGCAGCTCCGGCTGATGCTCCAGCGCTGATGCGACTGCAAGGTGCAGCCTACGCCACCGCACTGGCAGAATATTTCCGCGACGAAGGAAAACAGGTGCTGCTCATCATGGATTCGCTCACCCGCTATGCGCAAGCACAACGCGAAATTGCGCTGGCCATTGGCGAGCCTCCGGTCACCAAAGGTTACCCACCATCCGTATTCGCCAAAATCCCGGCATTGGTTGAACGCGCTGGCAACGGCCGCGAGGGCAGTGGATCGATTACCGCTTTTTACACCGTACTTACCGAAGGTGATGATCAACAAGATCCCATCGCAGATGCGGCACGAGCGATTCTGGATGGACATATCGTGCTCAACCGCCACCTGGCCGAAGCCGGGCATTACCCGGCCATCGATATCGAACAATCCATCAGCCGTGCCATGCACACCATCACCAGCCCGGAACAACAACAACAAGTACGCCATATGCGCCAACTCATCAGCAGTTATCAACGCAACCGCGATCTCATCAATGTCGGCGCTTACGCAGCCGGCAGCGATGCTCTGGTAGACGAAGCCATCGCCAGACACGACAAAATCAACGTGTTCCTACAACAGGGCATTCAGGAACGCGCCGACATTTCAACGAGCTTGGGGCAACTTTCCGCGCTATTCAATGGATAGAACTTGTCAGACAGGATTACAATGAACCCATTACCTTTTGTTCGCAGAAACCACCATGGCCGATAGCAATGCATTGGAAACGCTGCTGGAACTGGCCGCCAAAGAAGCAGGGCAGCAAGCCGTCCATCTTGGCGCTGCGATGCGTTCACATCAGGAACAGGCAGACAAACTTACCCTGCTGATACGGTACCGCAACGATTACGCCCAGCGTTATCAACAACATCTGAACCAAGGGGTCGATATCCGTCACCAGCAAAACTTTCGGGAATTCCTGATCCGCCTCGATGATGCCATCGATGGTCAGCAACGCCTGGTTCAACAAGCCGAACAACAAGTCAATCACCAGCAAAAGTGCTGGCAGACTGCCGAATGCAAACGCCTGTCATTCCATACGCTCATCGAACGCCGACACGTCGAACGACAACACGCAGAGAATAAACAGGAACAACGAAACAGCGATGAATTTGCCGCCCGCCGATACGCCATTCACCGCACTGATTGACATCCAGGATACTGACCATGCGAACCACACTTCCCCTGATAAACACCGCCAACGCCCTTTCAGCCGATCATCCCGCGCTGCCTGGCAACGCGATTCAGGACACCAGCGGATTCAGCCAAATTCTTTCGCAAGAAATCTCGCAACAAAACACACCACCAGCAATGGCTGTCACTGCGTCATCCTCGCCCGCAGCGCCGGCCAATGCTGCGCCCAGCGCAAATTCCCAACAACCCGCCGTCATGGATCAAACATCTGCCAATCAGGTCAATACACAGAACAACAATCAAGCCAATAATCAAACTGGCGCCAACGCCCAGAACAACGGCACGACACCTGCCGGCAATACCACGAACAACACCGGCGGCACCAGCAGCGCCGCCGCCAGTAGTACCGCCACCAACAGTACCGCCAGCACGACAGACAGCAAGAAAAAGCCGGCTCAATCAGCCAGTCAGACAACCGATCAATCAGCCAGTCAGGCAACATCCGCACTGACGACTGAAATGTTGGCGCAGGCAGCCGGTCTTACCGGACAACCTGCGCCATCATCCACACCATCCAGCGTGATAAATACGACCAACACAACATCTGCTACCCGTCTCACCGACACGGCATCCCGACTGTCCAATACCCATGCCGATGCAACCAGCCACACAACAGCGCCCGTATCGACCAGCGCCGGCTTATCCCTTCCCGCCGATATGGCAACATTTCAGATGACTGGCGCCACCTCAACCAGCACCACTTCAGCGGGCACCGTTCCAGCCAAAACGGCTTTGCCCGATACTGTTGATTTGCCTGCTGGCGGCACCGGCTTGCCCACGCCATCCGGCACGGATGCCAAGGCCGCACTGCTTGCCACCAATATCGTGCCGCCTGCCTCGAACAATGCCGTACCTGCCGGGGCATCACTGGCCATCAGCGCGCCATCCGACGCAAACCTCATCAACACACTGCCCGGAACGGTATTGAGCGAAGCCGCAACCGGCACAGACGTCAGCAACCAGTTGTCCGCACAGGTCGGCACGCCGGACTGGAATCAGGCGCTCTCACAACGCGTCGTCTGGATGGTGCACGGCGGTGAACAAAGCGCCACACTGTCACTTAATCCACCCGACCTTGGACCGCTGCAAGTCGTCCTCAACGTCTCCAATAGTCAAGCCAACGCCACCTTCATCACCGCTCAACCAGAGGTAAAACAAGCACTTGAGGCAGCCATGCCACGTCTCGAAGCCATGCTTGCCGGTGCAGGCATCCAGTTGGGACAAGCCAATGTGCAGTCCGGCAACTCCGGTCAACGGCAACCCTCCCAGCCGTCGCCAGGGCAATCCGGCCTCAGCCAGATAAACAATCTGCGGTCAGGCAATGGGCAGCCAAACAGCTCCCTGCTACCGCTTAACACAGAAAAACCGTATTCAGGGCAAGGTCTGGTGAACACATTTGTCTGATTACCATTACAATAACGACATCTAAAACACCAACAGGAGCATCTCATGAGCAAAGCCCCCGCAGCGCCAGCCAAACCAGAAGTCGAAGCCGCGCCGACCGGTGGCGGCAAATCAAAACTGATTATCATTCTGATCTCTGTGCTGGTTGTGCTGTTGCTTGCCGGTGGCGGTGCCGCCGCCTGGTTTTTCACACACCAATCCAGTGGCAAAGCGATCGCCGGCAAAAAAGTGCCTGTCGACGAAGACGCGGGCAAACCGCCGGTTTTTCTACCACTCGACCCACCCTTTACGGTCAATCTGGTTCCCGATACCAACAGCGGTGACAGCGAAAAGTACCTGCAGGTGGCAATAACCATTCAAGTCAGCAATGACAAGGCAGCAGATAATTTCAAGCTGCACATGCCGTTGATACGCAGTCGCATCCTGATGCTGCTGGCCGCTCAAAAAGCCTCAACATTATTAACGGAAGACGGCAAAAACGCCCTCATCAAATCCATCGAAGCACAACTCACCCAACCTTTCGATTCGAATGGCCAGAAACAGAAAGTGCGTGGCGTGTTTTTCACTTCCTTCGTCATTCAGTAACCCGTCGAGCAACCCGCCATGGCCGAGAATTTTCTGTCTCAGGATGAAGTCGATGCCCTGCTCAAAGGTGTCACCGGGGAAGATGACGCTGAGGAGACTGTCGAGGATACCTCCAGCGTTCGCCCCTACAATCTGGCCACGCAAGAACGTATCGTCCGTGGTCGCATGCCCACGCTGGAAATCATCAATGAGCGCTTTATCCGCCTGTTTCGCATTGGCTTGTTCGGTTTTATGCGACGCACGGCGGAGATCACCGCAGGCCCGGTCAAAGTACAGAAATACAGCGAATTCATCCGCAATCTGGTCGTTCCCACCAATCTGAATCTGGTACAAATCAAACCGTTACGTGGCACGGCGCTGCTTGTATTCGACCCCACGGTCATTTTCATGATTATCGACAATCTGTTTGGTGGTGACGGACGCTTTCACACCCGCGTCGAAGGACGCGACTTCACCCAAACCGAACAGCGTATCATTCAGCGCATTCTGGACATCTTCTTTGAGAACTACGAAAAATCATGGTCTTATGTATACCAGATTGAAATGGAATACATGCGCTCAGAAATGAATACCCAGTTTGCCAACATCGCCACACCCAACGAAGTAATCGTTTCCACCACTTTTGGCATCGAAATTGGCGCGTCACATGGCGAATTTCACTGCTGTATGCCGTATTCGATGATCGAACCGATTCGGGATTTGCTGACCAGTTCCATGCAAGGCGAAACGCTGGACATCGATAAACGCTGGACCAAATTAATGACCCAGCAGATCCAGAATGCCGAAGTTGAAATCGTCGCCAACATGGGGAGCGCCGATATCAGCATCAAGGAATTGATTGACATGCAGGTTGGCGATGTCATTCCCATCAACATTCCGGACATCATCTCCGCCACGATAGATCAGATTCCCATCATGGAATGCAGTTATGGTACCCTGCACGGACAATATGCCCTGCGCGTGGAAAAATTGCTCTCGCACAACCTCTCTGACGGCCTGCACCCGGACAGCACACAAGGAGAAAAACAACCATGAGTGAAGCAGAACAAGATATCTCGGCAATGGACGACTGGGGAGCTGCCATGGCCGAACAGGCCGCCGCCGACGCGACGCAGGCCGCCGCCGACGCGACGCAGGCCGCAGCACCGACACCTGAGGCGGAAAGCGCGCCGATTTTCAAGGACTTTTCCAGTACGGCAACACCTACCGGCATCCACAATGATATTGACTTCATTCTCGATATTCCGGTACAGCTGACCGTTGAACTGGGGCGCACCAAAATCTCCATCAAAAACTTGCTGCAACTGGCACAAGGTTCCGTGGTAGAACTCGCCGGCATGGCTGGTGAACCAATGGACATTCTGGTCAACGGCTACTTGATTGCACAAGGTGAAGTGGTCGTTGTGAATGACAAATTCGGGATTCGCGTCACCGACATCATCAGCCCGGCTGACCGCATCCGCAAATTGAACCGGTAAACGACTCCCATCACGCCAATCATGAATTCACCTCAAGGCGTTCACGCCCTGTCAGCCGCCACCTCCGCGCCACTGCCCACTTTGTTGCAGGTCAGCTTGAGCCTGCTGCTCATTCTGTGCATCATTTTTGGTATTGCCTGGTTTGCTCGCCGTTACCTGCCGATTGCTGCACGCAACGGCAATCTCATCAAAATCATCAGCGGTGTTGCTGTTGGTCACAAAGAAAAAGTGCTGTTGCTCGAAATCGGCCAGCAATGGATCCTGATTGGCGTTGCTCCCGGACAAGTCAACCTGATTACCACACTGGCAGCGCAACCGGATCTCGTTCCAACCGCCGCGGAAACGCCCCGGTTCAGTGACGCATTGAACCAGCAATTGCAACGCTGGCATAAAAAAACCTGAATTTACACGATGTCACGCCCAACCCGCCTTTTCATCCTGCTGTTACTCGTTCTGCTGCCCGGCATTGTACTCGCAGACAACTCCACCCTGCCTGCGCTGGTCACATCTCCTGCTGCAGGCGGCGGACAAACCTGGTCACTCAGCATTCAAACGCTGGTTTTCCTGACTTCGTTGTCTTTTTTGCCAGCCCTGCTGTTGATGATGACCAGTTTTACCCGCATTATCATCGTCCTGTCACTATTACGACAGGCGCTGGGTCTGCAAACCACGCCACCAAATCAGGTATTGATCGGATTGGCGCTATTCCTGACTTTGTTCATCATGGGCCCTGTTTTCGATAAAATCTATACCGTTGCCTGGCAACCCTTTACCAGTAACCAGATTGATTTCCAACAAGCCATCGACCGTGGCAGTGCGCCGCTGAAAACCTTCATGCTGCACCAAACCCGCCAGGCCGACCTTGCCCTGTATGTCAAACTCTCACACAGCCCTGCACTGCAAGGCCCGGAAGATGTGCCGATGCGCATTCTGGTGCCGGCATTTGCTACCAGCGAACTCAAAACCGCGTTCCAGATGGGTTTTGCCATCTTCATACCGTTTCTGGTTATTGACATGGTTGTCGCCAGCGTGCTGATGTCGATGGGTATGATGATGGTTGCCCCCTCCATCGTCTCGTTACCCTTCAAAATCATGTTGTTTGTATTGGTCGATGGCTGGCAACTGGTGCTGGGTTCCCTGGCGCAAAGTTTTTACTGACTTACCGGCAACCGCGCAAACCAAAGGAGATACCATGAGCCCCGAATCCGTTCTTTCTTTTGGCCGTCACGCCGTAGAAATCACATTGATGCTGTCCGCCCCGCTGTTGTTGGCGGCGCTGGTTATCGGCCTTATCGTCAGTGTGTTTCAGGCCGCCACACAAATCAATGAAATGACTCTGAGTTTCATCCCGAAACTGATCGGAATACTGGTTACCCTCATTATTGCCGGCCCCTGGATGTTGTCTGTCATGCTGGATTACATGCGGGAAATTTTTTCCAATCTGTCCTCCTTCACTGGTTGAGTAAAACATACACACCACGATGATCCGTTTCACCGATGTTCAACTCTATCATTGGGTAGCCGGCCTGCTCTGGCCGCTCACCCGCGTATTGGGGCTGATCGGCAGCGCGCCGTTATTCAGTCAGGCCAATGTGCCGGTGGCAGAAAAAATCGGCCTTGGCATGTTGCTGACATTGGTCGTGGCACCCAACCTGCCCACCATGCCCGACATCGACCCCGTCTCGCTGCCCGGCCTGCTGATACTGGCGCAACAGTTGATGATAGGCCTGATCATGGGGTTCATCATGAACATCATCTTCATGGCCATCGACCTTACTGCCACCTTGGGCAGCCTCACCATGGGATTGGGTTTCGCCAGTTTCTACGACCCGCGAACGCAAGGCCAAAGCAGCGCCATCAACCAATTGTTTTCCATCATGACCATTCTGGTGTTCTTCCAGATCAATGGCCATCTGCTGCTCATCGCTGCACTCGCTGACAGTTTCACTCTGTTTCCTATCGGGCAATGGCCGTCACATGACATGCTATGGCAACTGACCAACTGGAGCGGCATCCTGTTCACGGCCGGATTGCAACTCTCGCTCCCCATCGTCACCGCACTGCTGATTACCAACCTCACACTGGGCATCCTCACCCGCGCCGCGCCGCAATTGAACCTGTTCGGTATCGGTTTTCCCGTTACCATCGGCGTCGGTTTTGCCATGCTCCTGCTCTCGCTCGACTACCTCGCCCGTCCGCTACAAAACCTGCTCATGCAAGGGCTGACCTATACCCGGCAAATCTGGATTCACGCATGACCACAGAACTCTGTCCGGACAGCAAAAAGGGCGCCGAAGCGCCCTTTTTGCTGTTACGCCAATCCGCACAATCAAACCAGATTCGAAAAACCGTTTTTGCGACGCATGGCCAACAAGCCCAACACCAAAGCAGAACCCATCAACAACGCCGATGCAGGCAGCGGCGTGGCGGCCGGAGTTGCTCCCGCGCCACCGTACAAGGCCAAACCAATGCTGTCGTTCGTTGTGCTGAACACCACACTGGTGATATCCGTCCCCGTGACGGTCAAAAACGGAACCGTGCCGGTATACTGAGGATAGTTGGTAGTTACGTAATTGAACGAATTAGCAGCCACGGTATCGACCACAGTGTTGCCGGAGTAAGCTGTAGCCGTCTCGGTGTACGCACCGTAAGCATTCGCTTGACCAGCCAAAGTCAACGACGACAAACCGGAAGCAAAGCTCAGGTCAACTGCACCGGCACCCTCACCATCAAACAATATCGGTGCGCCGGACGGGAAAATCCCGTGCCAGTCGTTTCCTTCCTGATACATCGTAAAACTGCCATTCGGGCTGGTGAGCGTGACGCCAACGCCGCCCATCGTCACCCCGACAAGAGGAGAAGAAAGGGTGGTGCCATCAGCACCGAACTGCGAAAAGTTAATCGTATCGGCATGTGCCGCACCGGTCATCGCAAGACCAAGTGCAACCACCAGACCCGACATCCGTTTTGAATCCACCAAAGAAACTAACCGGGATTTTTTCATAATATAATGCCCCTCCAAATAAAAATATCAAGCAACACCTGATGCATCAATACGATCACACCAGACGAACACCACTGTTTTTACGACGTGCTGCCAAAACACCCAACACCAGTGCTGAACCCATCAGCCATGCAGTATCGGGTAAAGGTGTCGGTGATGGATCAATGTTGTCGATTGCCAACGTGTCGCCATACATACCGCTACCCATATAAGAAAACGCTACGGCATTCAGGTTGCTCCAGCCAAACGTCCAGAAAGTCGGCAACATCGGATTGGTGGGCAACGTCGTCTGGTCAACCTGCACGGCCGAACCATTCTCCAGTGCATAACCTGTCACCGTTACGGTGCCGCCACAGCAAGTCCCCAATGCATCACCCGTCAACAGATTGACATCGGTAAAATAAGCGCTGCCGAACGTAAAAGCGGTTGCACTGCCGAAACCGGCCAACTGGCTTGGGTCCGCGATGGTGGCGACATTGGTGCCGCTGACCGCTGCATTCATGTAATTGGTGCCGGAAAAAGCCGCAGCAGCAGTATTGACCACATTCATGTTGAGCCACTGCATGCCGCCATAACCATTGGGGATGGCGGCTACGCCACCAGGTCCGGCAGACAGGCTGTCAAACCCCAAGGTATTGGCATGTACCTGTAACATCGGCAATACCAATGCAACTGCCAGCAAAATTTTTTTCATGATTTATCTCCTCCAAAGAGTATGGACAGACTCCTTCACCGCCGATACGAAGTCATGTCACAAACCCGTCGCGCCACACACCGACACGCAAAACTGATTTTATATGTATTCTGACATTCATCTTACACTGGCAATGACTGACGCCATCTTACTGCGCGCCAAGTCCGATAACAATCACCCTTTCGGGTGATGTCATGGCGTAGTGGACAAACCATATTGTGGCCCTGTCAACGCGCCTGAGTTTGCACTCGCCCCGTTAATGAGGAAAGCCATGGTCTTGCCATAAAAAAACGGCATCCCGATGTCAGCGCCCGTGTTGTTCGGCACATCGATATCCACGTCGTCTATCGCCAGGCTGGCAGACGGAATCAGCGCCGGATTGACCACCAGCATGCTCTGCGAGACAGCGCTTCCCGTCCCGCTGTTAGGTGTTAACGACAGGGGATACGTTGTCAACTGCGCAGGGGTATAATTTCCGTTACTATCAGTCGGTACATTGATCAACGGAACATAATAAAAATTCGACCCGCTGTCGATAAATGACGAACTATACGTCGTGCTCTGCAAGGTAACAGTTATATTGCCATAACCATCTGCCGCCAGCCATTGCAATCCACTCGTTGAATTATCCGCTTGCGTTCCGACGCCAAAGGTCAGCACGCCTGTTGCCGTCCCCGCGCCGCCATTTGGTACGGCAGGCATCTGCAAGATGACGCCATTATTGTCAGTAAAACCATTATTGCCAGTAGGAAAGTATGGTACCGGATTGCTGACCTGCTGGTTCGATGGCAAGGTGTATAGCGTGCAGCTACCGTTGGTGGTACACGTGTAATACTGTTGGTTATCGCTGGTAAACAGACCAACGCCCAAAATACCGTTTCCCCCGATGCCGGCCAGATTGCTTTCATCCGGTGAGCCAGCACCAGTACCAGTACAGGTACTGGGAATGGACGAACCGGAAATCCCGGGCACTGCCGTATCGCCTACGATTTGCACCGGAAGCGAGCTCGCCATCTCGCCATTCAATTGCACCGTCGCCGTCACCACGCTGCCCCACATAAAGCCATCCAGAAACGACACGCACTCCGCCACGTTGTTGGTATTTACCGTTTCCGGAGTAAGCGGAAAACCGGCAGGAAGGGCGCTTTGCAGTATGCGTAAGCCATACGACCCGGTATCGACCACCACATGGTTAACCGTGGTGCAATTTGTTGCGCTGGCGCAGATTGTCACGCTGACATACGGCAGATTGACAGTGGCGTAAGTACCACTGAGACCGGGTTCCTGCTCTACGGTAACTGCCAGCTGATTAGTAGCCAATGATGAGGTCGACAACGTGACTGATGTCGTCCCGGATAGTGTCGTCGCCGGCGGCGGGCTGCTTGCCGTGTTATTGCCACCGCCACCACCGCCACAAGAAACCAACGACATGGTCAAAACACCCAGCGCGACTATCCGTCCGTACGCGTTCATGGCTGCACCCCCAGCGTGCTCAGGTCAATTCCCGCCGGCACCAGTGCCGGCACGTACGCCGAGCCAAAATACGCGCGCATGTGTCCACCGGAATGCGCAATCAGGCCAGTACTGTTTACCATCACCGGTGCGTGACGAAATGCCGGATTACGCTTCACCAATGCAGCACGATAGGTCGGAAAATAAGTTCCCAGCAATTGCGACAGATCTGGTACCGTGGCGCCTGCCCAACGCAAAGCAAATACGGTGCCATTGGCGGAAAACTCCTGCACTTCGACCCCCGACGGCGTCAGCACACTCTGGCTGATCACCCCTGAAACTGCCGTCACGCTGTGCAGTCGATGCAACAGCATGACGGGGCTACCGTCCTGTGCAACCGACGTTTCCGCCCCACCCAATGCCGCATGGGCAACGGATACCAACCCTGCCATGACGACACCCGTTGCCGCTTGCCATATCCGACTCCGTATCCGGTCATTCCTCACGCTCATCTCCTTGATCCATCACCACATCGACGACGCTTCCGACATCAATCACGTCAAACAGGTTCATTACATCACGATTGGACATGCGAATACAACCATGTGATACCGGTTGTCCCAACAAATGCTCTTCACTGGTGCCATGAATGTAGATATAACGCGCGAAGGTGTCCACGTCACCGCCCTGATTATGACCGGCTTCAGTGCCGGCCAACCACAAAATGCGCGTCAGAATCCAGTCGCGATCCGGTTCGGCGACCGAATGTGCCGCCGTCCAGATTTCGCCCGTCAACTGCCGCGCACGGAACACGGCATACAAAGGGGCGCCCGCACCAATTTTTTCTGCCACGACGTGACGACCCAATGGCGTCTGAAAACTACCCTGCTGTTGTCCTGTACCCAACAACGCTGTCGATACCGGATACCGGGCGAACATATTGCCTCGTTCATCCAGCACGGACAAACGCTGCTGCGCCACATCTATCTGTACCCGATTCACGCTGTCTTTTCTCCTTCTTCCATTTTGCGCTGTTGACGGCGCTGCGCAAAAAACGCCGATAACAATGCCCCACAGGTTTCCGCCATCACCCCACCCTGCAACAGGGCATGATGGTTCAGACGTGGTTCAGCAAACAGGTTCAGTACACTACCTGCGGCGCCAGTCTTGGGATCAGCCGCACCAAACACCACCCGCGCCACCCGTGCATGCAGGATGGCACCCACGCACATCGCGCACGGCTCCAATGTCACATACAGCGTCGAATCCGGCAAGCGATAATTGCCCACCCGCTGTGCCGCATCACGCAAAGCCAGGATTTCCGCGTGCGCAGTTGGATCGCGCAAAGCAACCGGCGCGTTCGCTCCCTGTCCGACAATCACGCCTTCTCGCACCAGCACCGCACCCACCGGTACTTCCCCACGCTCACCCGCTGCCCGCGCCAACTCAAGCGCTGCCTGCATGAAAAATCCGTCATCCATTCTGTACCATTGATCTGTATCGTTGCATGATCATCATACAGCCGGAAAAACGCCCGTTGACAGATAACGATCGCCACGATCGCAAGCAATCGAAACAATGGTCGCATCACTGGTCTGCTGCGCCAGCGCCAGCGCTACCCACGCTGCCCCGCCAGAAGAAATGCCGGCAAAAATGCCTTCCTGCCGCGCTAGCGCCCGCGCCGTTTCTTCCGCATCAGCCTGGCTGACATACATTACTTCATCAACCAGCGACGCATCATAAATCGCTGGCAAAAACTCGGCTGGCCAAGTGCGGATACCGGGAATTTCGGCCCCGTCCGCCGGTTGCACGCCAATGATGCGAATCGCTGGATTCTGCGCTTTCAGGTAACGAGCCGTACCCGTTATCGTACCCGTGGTGCCCATGCTGCTGACAAAATGGGTAATCTCCCCGTCCGTATCGCGCCAAATCTCGGGGCCAGTCCCCAAAACGTGAGCCATGGGATTATCCATATTGCCAAACTGGTCAAGAATGATGCCCTGCCCTGCCTGCTGCATCTGCCGTGCCAGCATGATGGCAGCCTCCATGCCGCCGGCCTTGCTGGTCAAGACCAACTCTGCGCCATAAGCCCGCATGATTTGTCGCCGTTCGATACTCATGTGCTCTGGCATGACAATAACCAGACGATATCCCCGTACCGCTGCTGCCATGGCCAAGGCAATACCCGTATTGCCGCTGGTCGCCTCGATGAGGGTATCGCCGGGTCGAATCAGGCCACGGGCTTCCGCACCATGAATCATGCCGAACGCCGCCCTGTCCTTCACCGATCCGGCCGGGTTGTTGCCCTCCAGTTTCAGCAATACCGTATTGTCACAGCCACAAGACAAGCGCTGCAATTTTACCAGTGGCGTATGGCCTATCGTTTGTTCAATACTCGCATAATCCGGCATTGTGATATCCTGCAAAAATCTGCCGCCAGCATAGCGCAAATTTGCCGTTCACAACAGTTCCATGGCGTCCATCCCATCTTCACTGACATTATCACCACAGCGAGATGGCACAAATATCAAAACAGCGTTACCATCAAGCGAGTAATAAAATCCGACTGGCTGGCTGAATGGCTTGGAAATAGACGAAGGAGACAACATGAGCAAACTTGGCAGCATCAAAACCTGGGGCCAGTCCATCTGGCTGGACAATTTGTCACGCACCCTGATTGCACAAGGTGACCTCGCGCGTCTGGTCAATGAAGACGGCGTGTCCGGCGTCACCTCGAACCCGGCTATTTTTCGCAAGGCAATCACCGAAAGCCCGTACTACCACGACGATATGATCGCACTGAAAGCACGTCTCGATGATGCCGAAGCGCGCTACGAAGCACTGGTCATCCCCGACATTCAGGCTGCCTGCGATATTTTGCACGACACCTGGCATACGACACAGGGTAACGATGGCTACGTCAGCCTTGAAGTTTCGCCATTTCTGGCAGACGATACCGAAGGTACTTTGCATGCAGCACGTCGTCTGCGCGCGGCCGTGAACCGCCCCAACCTGATGATCAAGGTACCTGCCACCTTGGCCGGTATCCAGGCGTTTGAACAACTGACCAGCGAAGGCATTTCGGTCAACATCACCCTGCTGTTTTCCCTGCAACAAACTTCAGCCGTTTTTGCCGCCTATCTGCGCGGATTGCACAGGTTGGTTGCCAATGGCGGCAACCCGGAACGGGTCAAAGCCGTTGCCAGTCTGTTTCTGTCACGCATCGACAGCCATGTCGACCCATTGCTGACAGCGTTGGGCAGCGAACAAGCGCTGGCATTGCGTGGACGCGCAGCACTGGCCGTCGCCAAACTGTCTTACCAGCTTTATAAAACCGTTTTCCACGGCGGTAAGTTTGCCGAACTTGCCAACGCAGGCTGCCGCCCGCAATACCTGTTGTGGGCTAGCACCGGCACCAAAAACCCCGCCTATTCCGATGTCCAGTATCTGGATAATTTGATTGGTGCCGAAACCATCAATACCGTACCGGACGCCACGTTGAATGCCTTTCGTGATCACGGTCATGTTGCAAGCACAGTCGAACAAAACATCGACCAGTTCGAGCAGAATTATCGCGACATTGAAGATCTGGGTATTTTTCTGGACAAAGTTGGCGACACGCTGCAACAAGAAGGGTTGCGCCTGTTTGAAGACGCCTTCCGGGATATGTTACAACATTGCTAAGAAAGCGCTGATTAATTCCCACGCGGTCGCGACGCCGGTCTGGCAGGATGGGGGGCAAGGCGCCATTCGCCGTCAATGGCTGACACCCTTGACAAGAATGGCAACGCGACAGTTCGTCAGCCAAACCCCGTCCCATGTGGGTTGCAACGCGACTCGTGGAGAAGTTAATCAGCGCTTCCCTGGCGCTATCGGTATCCCGATATGCAACATGACATGCAACATTTGACAGTTGGCGCCGAAGCGGGTAACGTAACCGCTTCGGAAAACGTGCCGAAATACAACTAAAATGCAATAAACAAACAACCAATATAATCAAGATGGAGACCAAACGGATGAAATCACCTCGCTTTCTGCAACGCCTTGTACAAACCGCCATTTTCATGACTGTCGCCAGCAGCGCGCTGGCACTGGCCGATGCCAACAAACCAGTGTTCATGTCCGATGAATGGGCTGCTCAGGCGTGTACCGCCTGGAACAACACGCCCCAACTGGTCAACGGACTGGGCGGGAAATGGATTGGCAACAACAGTGGCCGTGGCTACAAGATCATTCACATGTATCGTAACGACTGTGAGGGCCACAAACAAGTCGAGTTACGCATCGATGACAAAGACGGCAAGGCCGTATGCGGCTACGGTGGCAAGGTTGAGCACCCGACGCTCAACTATTCCGTCGACTACCTGATGTACGCCGATACCAAGGATTGGCACAACATGGGCGCTGGCAAATATGGCCCGATGCACGCCATGATGTTTGGCGATTTGTTGTTTGAAGGCCCGAAATGGGAAGCCATGGGCGTCATGGGACCCTTTGAACAATTCCTGCTTCTGGCAGGCAAAGTGCCATCAAACGAAGATATCTGCCCCGGCAAATGATCTTGCATGACGGCTACTGACGCTATCGGCACCATCCTGAGAACCGCTGGTCAACCAGCGGTTTTTTTACTTGCCCCCGTCCTGATTCACTTCTTTCGATATCATTTCAAACCAACCATCATCGGCAAACCATTCTTGGCGCATCCAACCCGGACCAAAATCCGATTCCCTGCCTCGCAGGAAAAACCGATATGCACAATATCATCAAACTGATTCGCCCTCACCAATACCTTAAAAACGGTTTTGTCTGGCTTGGCATCATGTTTGCGCAAAACAGAACCCTGACAGACATTGTTCATGTCGGACTGGTTTTTCTGGCATTTTGTGCGGCCGCCAGTTGTGTCTATGTCTTCAACGATATTTTTGATGTCCAGGCAGACCGCTTGCACCCTGTCAAGCGCCACCGCCCCATCGCCAGCGGTACGGTTAGCATCCCCACTGCCTGGTGGCTTACCGGATTTCTGGCATTATTGGCATTCAGCATGGCAACAAGGGTTGGCTGGGCAGCAGTTGCATTCATTGTTCTGTATCTGCTCATCAACATTGCCTACTCCTTGCGCCTGAAGCACGTCGTCATCCTCGACGTATTCATCATCTCGACAGGTTTCATGCTGCGCATTCTCGCCGGCACGCTGGGTGTCGACATCGCGCCTTCACAATGGCTGCTGCTGACCGGTTTGATGCTGACCCTGTTTCTCGGCTTTGCCAAACGCCGCGCCGAATTGCTGATGCTGGAGAATTCAGGTCAGGCAAACCACGCCAACATACGGCGTGTACTAGATGATTACAGCCCTGTGGTACTCGACCAACTCACTGGCATTACGGCCGCCTGCACGATTCTGAGTTATGGCTTGTACACAGTCAGCCCGGAAACCGTCAGGGTCCATGGCACCCAGGCACTGTTTTACACCTTGCCCTTTGTCATTTATGGCATGTTCCGCTATTTATACTTGCTGCATCATCATGCCCGGGGTGGCGACACAGCAAAAGATTTAATGACCGACCCGCACCTGATCATCACTGGCATCGGTTGGCTGGCAATCACGCTGACCGTACTAAAAACCCACTGATCGATTCCACCCAATCGTCCCGGATTGTGCAACCGGCTGTCAAAGGGCAGCACGCCACCCATTTGTGCGTTTATGCACGCATTGATGGCGGACGCGCGGCCATTACAGTAGCGCCGCATTTCTTTGCTCAACTGCTGGTGAATTTCCCGGTGAGGCCGTTTTGCGTGGAGAACGTGCGGTTCTGGCACAAAAAAACCGCTGACACCAGCG
>JAJYHV010000068.1 GCA_021790515.1 Pseudomonadota bacterium | reverse complement strand
CGCACTCCGCCAGTCTGTTACTTGCATGTCGATATCGTTTTGCTTACAAATTTAAGGTGGCCCCTTCAAATTTGTGGGCTTTTTATTTCCCGTCAGGCTGCTTTGAGCAGTTGTCTGGCCTGATATGCCGTTCCCAGAAACAAGAGGTCAGATACCGTCTTGAAACCCATTGATTTTTTAATGGGGCACGATGGAATTATGGAACAAGATCTGGTCAGTTGTTGCCTCATCCTATGCATTATTGCTTTATACGCCAATGGCGAACATAACGCTTGTATGGAATTTTTGAGGCCCATTTACGCATCAGTTAACCAAACTGCTATCGGATGATACGTATGCTGGTCTTCAAGTACGCCTTGATGGGAAACCCGGCGCGGGGCGCAGGCGTCACGACGAACGACGCTGGCACCGCCTGATGTCAAACAACCCGCGAGCAGACAATCTTGTCACAAAACGAGTTTGCCAGCTTGATGCACGTCGGCGTCAAGACACTGCAAAACCGGGAACAGCATCGCCGTAATCCAACCGAACCGGCGGCTGCATTGCTCAGAATTGTACGAAACGCGCCTGATGTTGTGCCAAAAACATTGCATGGCTGAGTTTGGATATGGGCTTTTATAGTCACGCCACCATTTAACGGGCGCCTTGCCACAAGCTGTCCGGGTCAGCAATGGTTTGGGGCAGTAAAACCCACAGACGACCAGACTGCTGCATATTGCCGGCCAGTGATGCTGCCTGATCGCCCATACCCCAAAAAACATCTGCCCGCACATTGCCATGAATCGCCCCACCCGTATCCTGCGCCAGCATCAGACGCTGCAAAGGCCTGTCGCTGTCTGGCTCCGTGGTCTCCAGCCAGACTGGCGCACCCAACGGAAGCGCGCGCGGATCAATGGCGATGCTGTAACCTGCCGTCAATGGCAACCCCATGGCACCCAGCGGTTGACCGCCCGGCAACAGACGAAAAAACACGTATGACGGATTTTGTGCCAATATGTCCGGCACTTCAGCAGGATGTGCCCGTGCCCAGGCAACTATTGACGCCATGTTGACCGAATCCGCCCGTAGCGCTCCTTGCGCCACCAACACATGACCAATGGCCTGATAGGGATAGCCATTCTGATCGGCATACCCTACCATCACCGTTTTTCCATCTGGCAGTACAATCTGCCCACTCCCTTGGATCTGCAGAAAAAAAGCGGCCAGTGCATCATCGACCCACAATAATTCATTGCCGGCCAAAGGATGTTCGGCGCCCTCGATCTGCGCCCGCGACCAATAAGGCACGATTTGTCGCCCTTGCAACCGTCCGCGTAAACGCCACGCCTTCAGCGCAGGATATTGCGCCGACAGGTCAACATCCAGCAAATCTGGCGGCACACGGTACAACGGTACATGATAGCGCTGGCTGCGCACAAAACTGCCCATCAATTGCGGTTCAAAATACCCGGTGATGAGTCCGGAATGTGTACCATCCACCGTTTCAGTTTGGAACACCTGAAAATAGCGTGTGAAATACGTGCGGATGCTGGCGTTATCCACAGGAATCTGTCGGGCCGCACGACAGGCCTCGTGCCATATGGCGCGGCGTTCCAGCACGTGGCAACTGAGCAACCATGCCGGCCAGGCGGACACCAGATCATTGGTGCCCTGCCAGCCTGGCAACGCCTGCCAGTCAACCCGTCGCAAATGGGGAACAACTGCTGCCGGCGGGGCAACCGGTGCGCAAACAGGCGCAGGCACGACCGGGCCGGAAGGTTGATGAACCGGCGGGTTGACTGTTGCGCACCCCACCAAAGCCAGCGACACTCCCCACACCCGCCAACGCTGGCAAAGATAAATCAACGCGGTTTTCATGATTCCTGCCGCAGCACAGCGTGTTGCAACGTAGCCAGCAACACAACAATTTCATCTTTCAGGTGCACAAGCAATTCGCACATGGCTCGCGCACGCGAGACATCCCCTTGGTTATACACCAGCACCAGTTCAGTACCCACACGATGAACTTCTTTATGGATTTTATCCAGCGCTTTGAATTCCGGCAGATGTCCGTAATGTTGTCGGCCTGCGCCATAATACCAGTGGCCAAACCGACACTGTACAGGATCCGTCAGCTCTCCCATGCCAATGGCAAGCGGAACCCGGTCAAACACCACCGCCACCACCGCCTTGACCCATTTGACGTGGTCATATTGCGCCACCAACAGCGGAAAATTCGCCAGATCCCAGTACACATCTGCCCATTCCGCCCATGCTGCATCCGGGCGATAGTGCCGGATCCAATCCACGATCAATGCCGCGGGCATGGGTTTGGCAATGCCATAACCTTGCCCGATGTCGCATCCCAAACGCAACAACAGCACGCCATGTTCGACCGTTTCCACACCTTCTGCCACCACTTCGCTGTCAAACACCCGCGCCATGCTGATCACCGCTTCCACCAGAGACAACCCGGATTTGTCCAGCAGCATGTCGCGAACAAAGCTCTGGTCGATTTTCAGCGCATCCACCGACAAATGTTTCAGATAACTGAGCGAAGAATATCCCGTTCCAAAATCATCGAGCGCAAAAGTAACACCCGACATCTGACATGCCTGTACGGTGCTACGCGCCTGCTGCATGTCCCCCAATGCCGCTGATTCCAGAATCTCGATTTGCAGATATTTCGGCTCCACCTCCGGGTAACGCGCCAGTAACAACGTCAAACGCGCACAGAAATCGCTCTGCTGGAAATGCACGCCCGCAATATTCACCCCTACGTGCAAAATAATCCCCTCGCGCTGCCAGGCCGCAATCTGGCGCAACGCCTGCTCCAGCACCCACTCGCCAATCTGAATGATCAAATCGGTCTGTTCGATGGCGGGTAAAAACTCCAGTGGAAAAATCAGCCCCCGTTCCGGGTGCTGCCAGCGCAACAAGGCTTCCATACCGATAACCTGACCAGTGCGCATATTCACCTTGGGTTGATAATGCAGCACGAATTCGTCATGCAACAACGCCTGCCGCAAACGCTCCAGTTGCCGGATACTACTCTGCACCTGCTGGTCGCTGACCAGATCAAACAAATGATAACGGCTACGCCCGCCCTGCTTGGCCTGACACATGGCCTGATCAGCATGACGCAACAAAATATCGGCATTGGCGTCATCCAGCGGATACAGTGTCACCCCGATACTACCGGACACAATCACCGAGACGTCTCCCACCGTAACGGGTTCGCCAATGACGGCCAGCATCCGCTCCAGCAGAGGGTCAATTTCATCCACCTGCCGAAATCCGTTGAGCAACACCACAAATTCGTCACCCCCCAATCGCGCCACTGTATCCTGCGTCCGTACGGTGTGAATCAAACGAGAAGCCATTTCCACCAGAATCGCGTCGCCCACTTCATGACCGTAACGATCATTGACAGGTTTGAACTCATCCAGATCGAGCAGACATACCGCCGTCAGTGTTTCATGTTGTCGCGCGTCGACAAATGCCCGACTAAAACAGTCCTGTAGCAGATTTCTGTTCGGCAGGCGGGTCAACGCATCATGGTTCGCCTGCCAACGCACGGCCGATAGCAAGCGTCTCTTTTCACTCACATCGCGAAATACCATCACCGCGCCCATCAATTCGCCATCCGGCGTCAAAACAGGCGTCGCCCTGCCTTCAATTTCCCGCTCGGCACCACAGCGCGAGCGCAAAACAGCATCATCGGCCAGCACGACTTCTTTTTTTTCGGTCAACGCCTGCACCACCGGATTTTCCAGTCTTGCACGGCTGTATTCCTGCACCAGGTCGAAAAACCCAACGACAGGCAAGCCTTTCGCAATACCGGTTGTGCACACCGTTATGGCTTCGGCCACTTTATTCATGAAAATGACGTCGCCCCGCGCATCGGTACTGATGACCGCGTCCCCTATCGAGGCCAAGGTAATCTCGGCTCGCTCACGCTCCAGTCGTAACAATTGCTCCAGCGATTTCCGTGGCGTAATATCAAAACTGATGGCTTTGAAATAGCGCGGGGTTTTGCTTGCATCGTCCAGAATCGGCACGATGGTGGTATGCAGCCAGAACAATTCGCCATCCCGCGTCCGGTCACAAAATTCACCCGACCAGACCTGCCCGGCCAGAATGGCTTGCCACATGTCGCGGTATTCATTCTGGCCGGTTTGCTGTGTGCCCAACAAGCAGTGGACACGCCCCACCAACCCATCCCGCGTGTAGCCGGTAATGGCACAAAAAGCATCATTGACATACGTGATGCGGCCATCGATATCGGTTTCCGCCACAATCACGGCAAGATTAATGGCGCGACGCTCTTCTTGCCAGGCAAAATTGCGCTCGGTCATGTGTGTGAGCAGCTCGTTTTGCTCGTGTTCTTTATGACGCAAATAACCCAGCAGATACCGGGTATGTGATATACCCTCATTATAAGCATGAATCAATGTACGAAAGTCCGGCGCACCGTACACGGGTACCTGCCTGTCATAATGGCCGTTTTTCATTTCATTGACGGCCGTCACCAACGTATCCAACGCCGCCAGGCTGCGCCGTAATACCAGATAACAACACCACCACAAGATCAACAACAATGGCACAAAACCAATGCGTGGCAAATTCGACAATCCATACAGACTTGCCACCAGGCAACTGAAGCCAACCAGCCACAGTAAACGATGAAACAGATCTGTATGATGCCAGAAACGGGCAAGACGCCGCATCATATTGATACCTCAATCACGGCAACCGGACAAACCATCATGACGCGAACACCGTCACCGCCGGCAAGTGCGCCGCCATTTGACAGTACTGTTTCATCATAACCACATTTCATCCACCTGTAAATTCACGCCGCCCTGACATATCTGAACGATTTTTGAAAAGCGAATGAATCGCCAACCGCCCGACCTATCACACGTAAATTACATATATACCATATAAAACAAAAAGAACTACTGATTTATTCCCACATAATCACGGTGGTTCGAAACGGAGACATATCAGAAGTTCCTCAAACGGGCAGCAACATCCCCCAAATCAGCCTGTGGATCCCACGGCAGCACTCCCAACAGGGGAGCAGACAATCGCGTGCGAATGCTATCGATATTTTCCTCTGCCAACAACATGTCTTTGTCCACAATATTGGCGACCCATCCAGCAAATGGCATCCCGTCACGGATGATCGCCTGTGCGGTCAACACGGCATGATTGATGCAGCCCAAACGAATACCTGCCACCAGCACCACCGGAATATTCAATGCCCGCGCCAAATCGGCCATGCTCTGCCCCTCATTCAACGGCGCATACCAGCCACCCGCACCTTCGACCACCACCCAGTCTGCCATCGCCTGCAATTGCTCATACGCTGCCCGAATGGTCGACAGCTCAATCTGTACATCAGCCTGCTGCGCAGCCAGATGTGGCGAAATCGGCGCGTCGAACCGATAAGGATTGCGCCATTCCAGCGGAGTAGACACCGTACTGGCCGCCGCGAGTTGTGACACATCTTCCCATTCCTGCACACCTGCGTGCCAGACGGCGCCAGACGCCACCGGTTTCATTCCCACCACCCGTTTACCCTGCAGGGCAAGTTTATGCAACAATGCCGCCGCGACACGGGTTTTGCCGATCCCCGTGTCAGTACCGGTGACAAAGCAAGCGTTCATGACATGACCCGACGGTGCCACTGCACGGTCTGCACCTTGACGTCTGGCCGAACGTCTGCCACCCAGGCATGGCCATAAACGACTTCGTAGGTCAGTGGCAACTGCCCTGCCCGGCGAAACGACTCCATGGCGGATTCCAGCGCCTGCCAGCGCGCGCGCCCCATCAACCCGGCCGATCGTCCCTGCATAACATTATGTGCACCAATGGCTTTCAAATCGTGCAACATGGCGCGCAAATCAGGATAAGTGAGGGTAATAAACTCCATATCCATCACCGGTGCGGAAAAACCCGCCTGCATCAGCCAGTCTCCCATGTCATGCATATCGATAAAATGATTGACATGCATCTGTGTATCGACACGAGCGAAAGCTGAACGCAATTCTTTTAACGTATCCGACCCAAAGGTCGCAAACATCAACAGCCCGCCGGGTGTCAATACCCGACGTAATTCGGCAAAACTGATGCGCAAATCGTTGCTCCATTGCAGGGCAAGGCTGGACCAGATCATATTTACCGACGCGGGCGGCAGGGGCAAACAATCCAGATCGCCGCACACGGGAAACGTGGCGGATCGTCGCCATTTGTGCCAGAACGGGCGCGGGGGACACGCCTGTTTCAACATCGCTTCTGCCAGATCGAGCGCCAACAGCGTGGCATCAGGATACTGCGTGCGCAAACCCTGCACGCCAAACCCCGTGCCACAACCAGCGTCCAGCACCACAGAAGGTTGGTGGCGGATATACGCCAGACGCGACAACATGCGCGTAGCGACCTCGCGTTGTAACACCGCATGTGCATCATATTGATTTGCCGCACGGTTGAACGACTGACGCACAAGCGCCTTGTCCACACCCGCACCATATTGTTCGTTCTGTTCCTGCACCATACTTATTCCGCCCCGCCCATACAGACGACTGAATCACCCGCTGACACAGCCAGAAAGTCCCGTAATGCGGCGACAAATGCCGTGGCGTGCGACAAAAAAGGCGCGTGCGCCGCACCACTGACCCGTATCAATTGTGCCCCGGAAACTTTGGTTGCCAGCCATTCTGCTGCACATGGCGGTGTCAGCTGATCCTGGCTACCCTGCACCAGCAATAACGGTTGTCGCATCAGGGGTGTTTCTGCCCGCAAATCGGTTTCCAGCAAAATCTGCAGCCCTTGTCGCAACACAGCCACATCCGGCCTGCCCCGTGCAAACAATTGCTCGCGCAAACGCGCAAGGTTATCACGTGCAGCCTGCTCACCGCGTACCTGCAATGCCAGAAAACGCTTCAGCGTCGGTTCATATGCCTGCGCCAATTCCTCTCCAAATGCCATCAACACAGACTTTTCAATACCACAATTCCAGTTTTCCCGTGTCACGAAACAAGGTGTCGCTCCCACCAGAACCACCCGTCTTACCCGATCAGGCGCCAACAACGCCATCTGCTGAGCCAGCAGTCCACCCAAAGACCAACCACACACGTCGAACCTGTCCGGTACGTGACGCAGCATTTCCTGCGCCAATTCGTTCAAACCACCAGCCAGCGGCGATGTACCGCCATAGCCGGGCAAATCTGGCGCCAACACATCAGACACCGGCCATTGCCGCCGCACGTCTGCCCAAATGCCCGCGTGCATCCCCCAACCATGCAATAGCAATAACGCTACGTCCTTCACGCTGCCCCCATAACAGAAAGCACCGCTTCGATATCCGCCAGGCTATGCGCTGCCGACAGAGAAATGCGCAGCCTGGCCATCCCTTGCGGCACGGTGGGCGGGCGAATGACCGGAACCAGAATGCCACCCTGCTCCAATCGTTTTCCCACGTCCAACGCCGCTTCGTTGTTGCCAAGAATGACCGGTTGAATCGGCATACGACTGTTTGTCAGTCTCCAGCCTCGTGCCCGCAGACCTTCGCGTAACCGGTCGATCAATACCGCAAGATGGCTGCGCGCCGCGTCGGCAGCCGCCACTTCCGTCAGGCTCGCGCGCAAGGCAGCGCTCAACAGGGCAGGAGCAGCGGTGGTATACACGTAGGGGCGCGCCGTTTGTAACAACCAGGTAATGACGGTCTCGTCACCAGCCACGACGGCTCCGGCCACTCCCGCCGCTTTTCCCAGCGTCGCCATATAAATGATCCGGGGTGATTGCACACCAAAGTGCGACAACACACCTCGCCCTTGCTCACCCAGCACGCCGAATCCATGGGCGTCATCCAGCAGCAACCACGCGTCATAACGCTCGCATAGCGCCAGCAGCGCCGGTACATCGGCCACATCGCCATCCATGCTGAACACCGCATCGACTGCCACCAGACGATCACGTCGCGTACTGGCCGCCAGTTGGCGTTCCAGCATGGCGAGGTCTCCATGCGCAAAACGGTGTACATTGGCCCGCGACAACAGCGCTGCATCATTCAACGACGCATGATTGAGCCGATCGGCAAACACTTCTCCATCCCGCCCTGTCAAGGCAGACACCACTGCCAGATTGGCAAGGTATCCGGTAGAAAACGACAGCGCGGCAGGCAGCCCGACGAATGCCGCCAATTCGTGTTCGAATGCTTCGTGTTCTGCATGGTGCCCACAAACCAGATGCGAAGCGCCTGTTCCCACACCTGTGCGGACAACAGCGGCTTGCACCGCCGCGACCAATGCCGGATGTTGCGCCAGACCAAGATAATCGTTGCTGCAAAACGACAACCAATCCTGCCCGTCCATCCGAATGCGCACGCCTTGCGCGCTGTCCAGCACCCGGCGGCGGCGCAAGGCCGATTGCTCCTCACGCCGGGTCAATTCCTGTTTCAAACGTCTCAGTGCGGCAAAGGTCATGCCGAGCGAAACCCCTCGGCACGCAAGCCAAGTTTGTCAAACAAGGCTTCATCGCGGGTGACATCCGGATTGCCCGTGGTCAACAGTTTTTCACCATAGAAGATGGAATTCGCGCCTGCGAAAAAACACAAGGCCTGCACCGCCTCACTCATTTCACTGCGTCCGGCTGACAAACGCACATGACTGGCCGGCATCAGGATGCGTGCCACGGCAATGGTGCGCACAAATTCCAGCGGGTCGAGCGCTGGCGCATCCGCCAGCGGCGTGCCTTCAACCCGAACCAGCATGTTGATGGGTACCGACTCCGGTTGTGGGGTCAGATTCGCCAATTGCGCCAACAAACCGGCACGTTCGGTACGTGATTCGCCCATGCCAACGATGCCGCCACAACACACATTCAACCCGGCATCGCGTACTTTATCCAATGTGTCCAGCCGGTCCTGATAGCTGCGGGTGGTGATGATTTCACCATAAAATTCCGGACTGGTATCCAGATTATGGTTGTAATAATCCAGCCCGGCATCCTTGAGCCGGTCAGCCTGATCATCATGCAGCATGCCCAGAGTGGCGCAAGTTTCCAGACCGAGCGCTTTTACTTCACGCACCATATCCAGCACCGATGTCAGATCTTTGTCTTTTGGCGAACGCCAGGCCGCGCCCATACAAAACCGGCTGGCGCCGGCGGCCTTGGCAGCCCGTGCTGCGCTCAGCACCGCGTCCACCGATATCAGCGCCTCTTTTTCGACGGAACCTTCATGATGCGCCGATTGCGGGCAATAGCCGCAATCTTCCGCACAACCGCCGGTTTTGATCGACAACAACGTGGACAACTGCACGGTGTTCGGATCAAAATGCTGACGATGCACTGTGTGCGCCTGAAACAGTAAATCATTGAACGGCAGTGCGAATAACGCCTCGATATCAACAATTTTCCATGTGCGTATTGCTGCCAGTGCCAAGTTACCCATGCGCTTCCTCTCCTGATTCTGTTTCAATGACGATATCTTCCCAATGTTCGCGTCCGGCACGAACGATGTCCCACAAGCCCATCGGAACGACCACCAGCACCATGATTCCCCAAATGGCGATCAACCCATGCCAACCACCACCAAAAACCCCGTAAATGGGCTGCCCGGCAAACACCATGAGTCCGGCCACGCCATAAAAACGATAACCGGAAATACGGTTGTAGTACACTGTGCGCGGATTGGGATGGTGCGCAATCAACGCATATAAAAAAATGGAAAAAGCAATCCACAACATCAACAAAGGTGCGATGATGGTGGCCGTGATACTGGCAATATTGAATAACCGGGCTTGCAACAAAGCACTTTTGCCACTTATCACTTGTGTTGTTGGCGACATCGCGCACTCCAATAACCATAATGTGGTACCACATTGTCCTTTTTTTTGCGGTGCCAGTCAAATCTTATGAGTCTGAATTTTACTAATAGTTTATTTTTTAGGCAAAAATGGCCGCAACAGTGTTTTCTTTGTGCGGCAGCGTGTCGCCATGACCCCTTGTGTGTTGCCTGTCAGCAAGAACTGCCGCGTCTTACTGCCCCCATTTGCGCTGTATGCGCCACACCGCTTGCCGACAACGCTGCGTTGTGCGGCGCCTGTTTGCGCCATCCGCCTGCATTTACACATACCGTGGCTGCATGGCAGTATGCGTGGCCGCTCGACCGACTGATTCATGCCTTCAAGTTCCATCACCAGTTCAGCCTGTTGCCCGTGCTGGCAAAACCATTGCTCGACCGCCTGCGTGACCAACCCGCGCCGGATGTGCTCGTTCCCATGCCGCTGCATGCGCAACGCCTGCGTCAGCGCGGCTACAATCAAGCGTTGCTGCTGGCACAATACCTCTCCCGGCAAATGAATCTTCCGGTACTGAAAACCGCCTGTCAACGTACACGACATACCACTGAACAAACCGGTTTGTCGCGCTCAGAACGGGCAAACAACCTGCGTCACGCCTTCATTTGCGCAGCGACAGTCCGCGATCGGCGTATTGCATTGGTTGATGACGTGATGACCAGCGGCAGCAGCGCCCACTGGCTGGCACAAGCGTTGCGCGACGCCGGCGCGTCTTCTGTCAATTGTTGGATACTCGCACGCACCCCGCCAAATGATGCTTGAAGGCAAGCTTGGAAATAGTCGATAATAGCGCACTCTACTTGCATTCTACTTGAGAGCCACACCCACATGAGTCACACCGTCACCATCGAACCCAGCGGTCACAAATTTATCATCGAAGACTCCGACTCCATTCTGGATGCCGGCTTGCGCCACGGTTTTCATCTACCCTATGGTTGCCGGAATGGCGCCTGCGGCAGCTGCAAGGGCAGCCTGCTCGCAGGCAGCGTTACGCATGCCGGCAATGCCACCGCACTGAGCGCCCTGGACGTCAGCAACAACAAAATCCTGTTCTGCGTGGCCCATGCCGATAGCGATATCCGCATCGAGTGCCGGGAAATCGGTGCGGCCAAAGACATCGTGATTCGCACCCTGCCTTGCCGGGTACACAAGCTGCAGCTCCTGGCGCACAATGTCATGCTGGTGCAGCTCAAACTGCCCGCCAACGAGCGTTTGCAATTTTTGCCCGGACAATATCTGGATGTCCTGATGAAAAATGGACAACGACGCAGTTTTTCCATTGCCAACGCCCCCCATGACGACGCATTCCTGCACCTGCACATTCGCTTGGTTGCGGGTGGAGAATTTACGGAACATGTATTCAACACAATGAAAGAAAAAGATATTTTGCGCATTGAAGCCCCGCTGGGCTATTTCTTTGTGCGCGAAGATAGCCAAAAGCCCTTATTATTCATTGCCAGCGGCACTGGATTTGCCCCCATCCGTTCCATCATCGACCATCTGCATTACCAAAACTGCAAGCGACCCATTATCCTGTATTGGGGTGGCCGCAAACCGGAAGACCTCTACCTGACGGAATTGGCGCAACAATGGGAACGGGAAATCGCCGATTTTCGCTATGTGCCCGTAGTGGAACACGCCACCGAAGACTGGCAAGGAGCAACCGGTCTGGTCACCCAGGCCGTTGAACACGACATACAGGACCTGTCCGGAATGGAAGTGTACGCCTGCGGCTCACCAAAAATGGTGAACGCCGCTCGGGAGTTGGGACAAAAACTCGGTTTGCCCGACGACGCATTTTTTGCCGATGCATTTGTTTTTCAACAACAACCCGATTATGGAACCAACCGCAGGTAATATGCCTGCCTCTCCGGCGCCTGTTGTGCGGCAGCAGCGCGAGCAGCAAGTTGCGCCGCAAGCACCGGTTCAAACTGCAACTCAATCGCGCGGCGCGCCGCGGCCTCGCATTCTGCAGGTTGATGCGCCAGATCGGCACGCACCGCTGCCAACAACGCTTCCTGTCCTGCCTTGATGTGCTGTTGCCCGCGATAGGCGCGTACACTGCCTGGCAGCGCCAGCATGGCGCTCAACATGCGCCACAACAGACCAACCACCAGCAACAACAATAACAACGACAACAACAACGTAGCCAACGACAATTCTACCCGCCATGGCGGATAAACCAGAATAGCATAACCAGGGTCGAATCTACCCGCCAATGACAAACTGACCGCGAGAGAAAACAGCAATAACAACCAGACGAGTCCACGCATGCCTTACTCCGTCAGTGCAAAATGACTGGCCTTGAGCGCTGCCATACTGGCATCGAGATTGGGCAAAGCCACATTCACGGGTTCCTGTTGCAAAATATTCAACTGCTGCAGCACGTGTTGTGTCGCGCGATCGCCAAGATTGAAATATGTCGTCAGCCAGCCGATGGCTAATTTCAAATCGGTATGAAACCCCGATTCATCATGTGCCGTTAACGCCACGCGGGCGCTCAACAAACGCAAGGACAAATTCTGCCGTAAAAAATATGCCTGTTCCGGCAGCAGCAACGCCTGCTCTTGTTTGTCAATCCGGTGAATCTGCAACAGCTCCCGTACCGGTTGCCACCACGCCTGTAACAAACTCGCCGGTTTGGCCGGTTTTACTGCCAGTGGTGTCCGCGTACGTTCGCTATTGAGTGGCAACTTCGCCACAGTACCCAACAATGCGTCCAATTCCAGCGCCATCCCCACCGTATCGGGCTGTGGTGTTGTCCGCAACCGATCCATATCAGCAGCAAGCGCGCGCCGCAGATCGACGAATTGCGGCCGATCAAGCGCGGCCAGCCGTGTATCGGCATCCTGCAAGGCGATCAGCGCCGCATGCACATTACCGTCCAATTGCAACTGCTGATTGGCCGTCAACAACAACTGCTCGACATCAGACAGCGTCCACGCGTCACGGTTGGCCGACAGGCCACGATACAGCGCCAGCAACGTCGCCTGCTGACCTTGCGACTGCACCATTTTTGCCTCCAGCCCGGCAAGCTGAAACGCCAGATCATGCATATTGTCTGCCGTCTGACGGGATGCCTGTTGCGCAAGTTCTGCCCGATGAGAGGCGTCCGCCATCTGTCGGGCAACCTGATCCCGTGTCTTGTCCAGCTCAACGTGCATCCGCCAGCCCTGCCATGCCGAAAACCCCAGCGCGAGTATGGCAAGCACCAGCGCGGGCTGAATACGGTTGCCCAAACGGTCAAACCAGTCCTGTTGTGGTTCAGTGTCCATGTGCAGTATCGAAAAACACTTTCATTCCGGCCACCAAACCATCGTCACCCGCTCCGGTCAACACGCCGCGCTGCAAACCCAGTTCGCGCGCTGCAGCCAGAATGCGTTCGTGGGGCACAAACAGTGGTGTGGTTTTTAGCCATTGCCGCCCCAATTTTCCTACCATTTCATACAGATTGCGCAACCCCTCGGTACTGGTCACCGTGATGCCATGAATCTCGCCCCGCGACCATAGACGCAACAACTGCCCGGCGTCCGCATCCGGACGTGCGCGCCGGTAACATTCGGCATACCTCACCTGAGCGCCACGACGTGTCAACTCATCCCCCAACAGTTCCCGGCCACCATCACCACGAAAAATCACTATCTGCCAACCCGCCACTTCCTGCAGGGCGGGCAATGCCAGTAAGGCTTCGCTGTCGAAACGGCCCTCCGGCACAATGATGTCAGACAAACCAAAATGTTTCAGCTCGCGCTGACTGCCGCGCCCGATAGCCGCCACCCGCAATCCTGCCGGCATGGCACGCCGCCCCCGTATCAGGTTCATCGCCTTGTTAACCGCGTTCGGACTGATAAAAATCGCCAATTGATACACGTCCAGCGCGTCGATGATCTGATGCAACGGTGACAAATCCTGCGCATCCAGAATCTCCAGCACCGGAAAGGAAATGGGACGCCCGGCTTCAGCCACAATCAGCGCATTCAACCGTTCGGACTGGTGTGGAGAACGCGTCACCAGAATGCCCTTGCCTTGTAACCCAGTACTCATGCCTGTACCGCCGCCAGAATACGATCGGCGCCCTGCGCCAACAGTTGTTCGGCCACCGTCTGTCCTAATTGTTCGGCTTCCTCGCGCAGGCCGGACCCCTCTGCCCGCACCAAATCATGACCATCCGGGCTGGCCACCAGCGCGCGCAGCCAAAGTCCTGCCCCATCAACCTGAGCAAATGCCGCCAGCGGTAGTTGACAACTGCCGCCCAAACGCCGGCTCAGACTACGTTCTGCGCGCACGCAGTCTGCCGTATGCGCATCATTGAACGGGGCAAGCAATGCCTGAATATCATCACGATGCGTCAGGCATTCAATCCCCAAAGCTCCTTGTCCCACCGCTGGCAGGCTGAACTCCACCGGCAAATGATGGCGGATATGGTGCTCAAGCCCCAACCGGATAAGTCCGGCACAAGCCAGAATGATCGCATCGTATTGTCCTTCATCAAGCTTGCGCAAACGGGTTTGCAGGTTACCGCGCAACGGTTCAATCTGCAAATGCGGTAACTGTGCGCGCAACTGACATTCTCGCCGCAGACTGGACGTCCCTACCCGCGCACCAGACGGCAATTCGTCCAACGCGGCGTAGCGTGGACAAACCAGCGCATCGCGCGGGTCTTCCCGCACGCCGATGGCCGTGAGCACAAAACCATCCGGCATATCGACCGGCACATCCTTCATCGAGTGCACGGCAATATCTGCGCGACCATCCAGCAATGCCGTTTCCAACTCCTTGACGAACAAACCTTTACCGCCCACCTTGGACAGGCTCACTTCCAGAATCTGATCTCCGCGTGTCGTCATGCCAAGCAATTCCACGCGCAACGATGGATAGGTTGCACGCAACCAACCGGCGACATGGTTCGCCTGCCACAGCGCCAAAGGGCTTTCGCGGGTGGCTATTATCACTTGCTCAGGCAAGGAAAAATCTTTCTTCAATGCATCTGTCCTGTCAACAATCCGGTGACCATTCTACCGCGATGCGCCTTGCTTGTAACCGTTACCATTTGTCGACCCGCCATTCCACCGTTTCACCTGCCCGCAACGGCACCAATGTTCCATCTGCCACTGACATTTTTTCAGGGATGACCACCTTGTCACGCCACAACGTCAATTTTTCTGTATTACGCGGCAAACCATAAAAGTCCGCGCCGGCATGGCTGGCAAACGCTTCCAGTCTGTCCAGACGACCGACGCTGTCAAACGCCTCCGCATACAGTTCGATTGCCGCGTGCGCGCTGTAAATACCTGCGCAACCACAAGAAGATTCTTTGGCAGACTGATGGTGCGGCGCGCTGTCAGTGCCCAGAAAAAACTTCGGGTTACCACTGGTTGCCGCCGCCAGCAACGCCTGCCGATGCGCCTCACGCTTTAGCACCGGCAAACAATAATGATGAGGTCGCAGACCACCGGCAAACAAGGCATTCCGGTTGTACAGCAAGTGATGTGGTGTGATGGTGGCCGCCAGTGTGGCTGGCGCCTGCGCCACAAATGCCGCTGCTTGCTCAGTGGTAATATGTTCCAGCACCACTTTAAGCGCCGGAAAATCACGCAATAAAGGAATGAGATGTCGCTCGATGAACACCGCTTCCCGGTCAAACACATCCACCGCAGGATCAGTAACTTCGCCATGCAACAACAAAGGCATGCCCAGTTCCTGCATGGCCTCCAGCACCGGGTATGCCGCATCCAGCCGTGGCAACCCCCACTCTGCATTCGTCGTGGCGCCAGCCGGATAATATTTGACCGCGTAAACATGCCCACTGTCACGGGCACACCGAATCTCTTCCGCGCTCGTCTGTCCGGTCAGGTACAGTGTCATCAACGGTGTAAAAACGCGACCAGCCGGCAGCGCCGCCAAAATTCGCTCACGATACGCCAGCGCGTCAACTGTGGTGCGAATGGGCGGCTTCAAATTCGGCATCACGATGGCGCGGGCAAACTGCCGCGCCGTATCAGGCAACACGGCCGCGAGCATGGCGCCGTCGCGTAAATGTACATGCCAATCATCCGGACGGGTTATGGTAAGTGTGGTGGGCATCGTCATCATTCTGGTTTTTATGTTTTCTCACGCTTTCAATTGCAGCGCCAAATCATAACAGAGATTTTTCTTGATACCGGTCAAACGTGTCGCCAGATGCACAGCCTGCTTGAGTGGCAACTCCTCCATCAGCACCTGCAATATCCTGCGCAACTCATCGGTTTCCGTTGCCACGACCGGCGGGGCAGGCGACACCACCAACACAAACTCGCCCTTTTGACGCTGCCCGTCGGCAACGAGCCACGCCTCTGCTTCGGACAACGGCAGAACATGAATCGATTCATAACGCTTGGTCAATTCTCGCGCGATGACGAGACGCCGCTCGCCCAACCCGGCATACAACGCAGCAATCGAAGCCAAAATACGGTGCGGCGCTTCATAAAATACCAGTGGCCATGGCAAATCCGCCAATTTTTCCAATACTGACAGACGCGCCGCATCGCGCGTCGGCAAAAACCCATAAAACAACCAACCCGGATTGGTCAGCCCCGCTGCTGACAGCGCACACACTGCCGCATTCGCCCCTGGCACCGGTTCCACGCGCACACCAGCTGCATGCGCCTGCGCCACCAGCACTGCACCCGGGTCACTGATGGCAGGCGTACCGGCATCGCTGATGAGCGCGATATTCTTGCCGGACTGCAAGGCAGCGATCAGCGCAGGCGATGCCTGCTGCTCATTGTGCTCATGCAAGGGTAACAGTTTTGCCGCGCTACTGACGTGTTTGAGCAATGGGCCGCTGTGCCGCGTATCTTCAGCCGCCACCCAATCGACCATACACAACACCTCCCGCGCACGCTGGCTCAAATCAGCCAGATTGCCGATAGGGGTCGCCACCACATATAATGTCCCGTACGCATTCATGCCGTATTGTCGCCCGCCTCGTGCAAACTGGCAAACAAAAAAAGAGACTCCGATGGCTGATGGCAGCGCCGCTGAACGACAGGCAGAACATTTTCTCACCCGGCAAGGGCTAACGCTGGTCAGCCGCAACTATCGCTGCCGCATGGGCGAAATCGACCTCATCATGCGCGAGCGTGACACGCTGGTATTCATTGAAGTCCGGCAGCGCCGTCACGCAGCCTTCGGCGGCGCACTGGCCAGCATCGACCAACGCAAACAACACAAATTGATGGCCTGCGCTGAAGTCTATCTGTCCCGATTACCCCACCTGCCCGCGTGCCGCTTCGACGTCGTATTGCTACAGGGCGACCAAGCCACGCCTCACTGGATCAAAAATGCGTTTCCGTAACCGCCACCGGCACAGGATGCCCTGCCAGCCATTGCGCAGCAGTTAATCGCTTGCCACCGGCAGCCTGCAATTCGGTGATGCATAGCGCGTCAGTAGCGCAAGCGATGACAATTCCTTGCGCGTCGGCGCGCAGCACCTGCCCCGGCTGTCCTGTTTCACCAGCATTCGACACCGCATGTGCCGACCAGATTTTGACGGGCTGCCCCTGCCACAACAACCATGCCCCTGGTGCGGGGTTGAACGCACGCACGCGGCGGGCAAGCGTTATCGCATCTTCATGCACATCGAGTCTGGCATCTTCACGACCCACTTTGGCCGCGTAACTGACCCCCGCTTCAGGTTGCGGATGGAACACCAATTCGCCCCTCTGCCATTGCGCCAGCGCGCTGACAATCAACTCCCCACCAAGTTGCGCCAGTCGATCATGCAGACTACCGGTGGTATCCGTGGCCTGAATGGCGATCTCACCCACCAATCCGATGTCTCCGGTATCCAGTCCGGCGTTCATACGCATGATGGTAATGCCGGTACGCAAATCGCCCGCTTCGATGGCCCGGTGTATGGGAGCGGCGCCCCGCCAGCGGGGCAACAGCGACGCGTGAATGTTCAGGCAACCCAACGTCGGAATGTCCAGCACGGCCTGCGGCAAAATTTGCCCGTACGCGGCCACCACCATCACATCTGGCACCAGCTCGCGCAGATACTGCTGTGCTGCTGCGTCACGCAGGCTCTCTGGCTGCCAGACCGGCAATCGCCACGTCAACGCGGTTCGCTTTACTGCGCAGGCGGTGTGTTTCATGCCGCGCCCGGCCGGACGATCCGGCTGAGCGACCACCGTCACGACATCGTAACCCGCCTGCACGATGGCTGACAGGGCAATGCTGGCGAAGTCAGGGGTTCCAGCGAACACGATACGCATTTACATGGTCTCGCGCTGACGTTTTTTCAGTTTGCTACGAATGCGTGTCTGTTTAAGTGGCGACAAATATTGGACAAACACCTTCCCCAGCAAATGATCCATCTCATGCTGAATGCACACCGCCAATAAACCTTCCGCCTCCAGCTCAAATGGCTTGCCTTCCAGATTCAGTGCCCGCACCCGGATACGCTCGGCGCGCCTGACCTTGTCATAAATCCCCGGCACCGACAAACAACCTTCCTCCCGTTCGGCGAGCCCCTCCGTCCATACCAGCTTCGGATTGATGAACACCTGCAGGGCATCACGGGTTTCACTGATATCGATGATAATCAGCTCTTCATGCACATCAACCTGCGTCGCGGCAAGCCCGATACCCGGCGCATCATACATTGTCTCGGCCATATCCTGCGCCAGTTGGCGGATACGGTCATCCACCTTACTCACGGGTTTTGCCTTGGTATATAAACGGCTATCGGGATAGCGCAAAATCGTCAATTTACTCATAACCACTTGCTTATCTAAACAATTACATGCAAAATCTGCCGTAAACTGTGGCAGTATCGGACTATTATACTGAGCCATCCGGTGAATCGCCACACAAGACGGAGGAAATCACATGAAAAAATCTCTTATCGCCCTGTTGCTTGGCGGTTTGGTGGGCGGTTTGGTGGCAATGGTCAGCCATGCTGACGACCTGCCTCTGAAAAAAGATGCGCCAGCACACTACACGGTGGTCAAGGGCGATACACTATGGGGCATCTCAGGCAAGTTTCTCAGCCATCCTTGGCAATGGCCGCAAATCTGGGGCATGAACAAGGCGGAAATCAAAAACCCGCACTGGATTTATCCCGGGGACATCATCACGCTCAGCGTAGTCAATGGACAACCCCACCTGTCACTGGAACCCGGCCATAACACACTGGATGTCAAACTTTCACCACACGTGCGCAGCGAAACGCTGGGCAATGGCGCCATTCTGCCCATTCCGGCAGAAGACATCCGTGCCTTTGCCGTACAACCTTTCGTGCTGGATACCGATAGCATGAAACATGCACCGCGCATCGTCGAATACCAGAACGCGCATCTGGATGTCACGACCGGCGACAAAGTCTACGCCACCAGCGACGGCAGCAAGGTCACGCACTGGAAAATTGTGCGCCCTCTGCAAGCCATCATCGACCCGGATACCAAACAAATCCTGGGCTACAGCGCCAACTGGCTCGGTGATGCCCGCACCATCAAACCCGGTGATCCACAACGCCTGCTGATTACGGCGGCAAGTAAAGAAATCCAGCGCGACGACCGCCTGTTGCCCGCAACGACCACCCCTGAACACGAAACTTTCCGTTACGTCCCGCATGAGCCGACAAAACCCATCATCGGCAGGGTACTGTCCGTGGTAGACATCATGGCGGAAGGCGGCACTTACAATAGCATCATTATCAACAAGGGGCGTGCTGATGGTGTGGACACGGGCACCGTACTCGCCATTTACCATAACCCGCACGCCCGAAAAAATGATGTTTTCCATGAGAAAACCGTCTATATGCCTTGGGCAACCGACACCGATTCGGTGACCGAAGGCGAAGATACCAGCAGAACTCGTGATTACCACGATCAGAAAATCCCCGTACCAGATAACCGCATTGCCCTATGTATGGTGTATCGGGTATTTGACAAGGTTTCTTACGCCATGATCATGAATTCTACTGCCTCTGTCAGCGCACTGGACGGCATCAAAAACCCCTGACGCGCCTCGGCAAACATATACCGTATCCATGCCCACGCCAACCGACAACGCTCCTGATACCGACGCGGGGGGTGACGACGAGCGTGACGCATGGCTGAAACTGACATTGACGCCACAACTGGGCAATGCCGCGCTGCGGCAATTGCTGTCGCACTTTGGCAGCCCGCAGGCGGTATTGTCTGCCTCACCGGCCATGCTGCGCCAGTACCTGCCGGAAAAACAGCGACACGCCCTGCAGACTGGTCACGATGCCAACCGGCTCACGCAAGCACAAATCTGGTTGCAACAACCCAATCGACATCTGCTGACACTGGCGGATACCGATTACCCTGAACTGCTTTTACAGGCAGGCGATCCGCCACCTGTTCTCTATCTGCAAGGCAAACGCGAACTGTTGCAACGCCCGATGCTTGCCATCGTAGGCAGCCGCCATGCCAGCCCACAGGGCGTGCGTGATGCATGCGCCTTCGCCCATGCCCTGGCTGATGCCGGATTGACCATCGTCAGCGGTATGGCGCTTGGTATTGATGCCGCCGCCCATGAAGGTGGTCTGACGGGAGCTGCCGGCACCATTGCCGTCACCGGCACCGGGCTGGACATCGTGTATCCGGCGCGAAACCGTCAACTCGCACACCGTATCGCCGACCATGGACTGATACTCAGCGAATTCCCGCCCGGCACCCCCGCCATGACACACCATTTTCCACGCCGCAACCGCATCATCAGCGGCCTTGCCAGAGGCTGTCTGGTGGTAGAAGCCACCCTGCATAGCGGATCGCTGATTACAGCCCGCCTTGCCGCTGAACAAGGGCGCGAAGTGTTTGCCATCCCCGGCTCGATTCACTCTCCCTTCTCGCGTGGCTGTCACTCCCTGATCCGTCAGGGTGCCAAACTGGTCGAATCAGCACAAGACATTCTGGATGAGTTGCATCTGCCAGTCACTGCCCCCATATATCCGCAACCGACGACAAGAGAGGATGCGGCGGACGTTTTGTTGGCCAAAATAGGGCATGCGCCGTTCAGTCTGGATGATCTGATTCACCAAACCGGGTTGACGGCATCCGAACTTTCCGCCATGCTGTTGGAAAAAGAACTGGCCGGACAAGTAACAGCCTTGCCCGGTGCCTTGTATCAACGTATTTTCTAATGAATGAGTTTTTAGTGAGTGATGGGTACTTAAGTGATGGATACCATGTTTGAAATCCTGTTGTTTTTATTCAGGCACTACCCCAGCATTTCCGGCACCCCCAACCGCCAGTTATTGGCCAACAAACTGGATGCGGCCGGATTCGAGCAGGGTGACATCGAGCAAGTGCTCAACTGGCTGGGCGACCTGGACAGCATGAGCGCCATATCCCTCGCCGCGCACGCAGAACCGGCTCAACCGTCCATTCGCTGCTACACCATGGAAGAACAACATCACCTCGGTATCGAGGGCATGAATTTTCTCATGTTTTTGCAACAAAACGGCATCATCAACACCCTGCAACGCGAATGGATTATCCAACAAGCCATGCGCGCACGTGAACACGATGACCCCCCCATCATGGCCGATATCATGACCGAAACTGAAGACGGCGAACGCGATGAATCACTGCGCTGGATTGCTCTGATGGTCATCTGGCATCAGCATCCCGATCAAAATATCGTCGTACTCGAAGACATGCTGTTCCAGCAACACGCCATGCCCACTCTGCATTGAGCGCATGGCATGAACACGCTGGTTATCGTCGAGTCACCTTCCAAAGCAAAAACCCTGAAAAAATATCTGGGCGAAGAATTTGACATTCTCGCCAGCTATGGACACGTTCGCGATCTGGTGCCGAAAACCGGTGCCGTCGATCCGGACAATGACTTTTCCATGCAATATCAGCTCATCGAGCGCAACGAAAAACACGTCGCCGCCATTCTCAAAGCCGCACGCAAAGCAAAGCAAATATTGCTCGCCACCGATCCGGATCGTGAAGGCGAAGCGATTGCCTGGCATCTGTCGGAAATTTTACAACAAGCTGGCATCAAGTCCAGCATTCCCGTCACTCGCATCGAGTTTCACGAAATCACGCCATCAGCCATTCGGCAAGCCATTGAACATCCAAGAAAAATCTCCATGCCGCTGGTGGACGCGCAACAGGCGCGTCGCGCACTTGATTATCTGGTCGGTTTCAACCTGTCCCCGCTGTTGTGGCGCAAAATCAGCCCCGGTCTCTCGGCTGGCCGTGTGCAAAGCCCCGCATTGCGGCTCATCGTAGAACGAGAACAGGAAATTGAAGCCTTTGTGGCGCGTGAATACTGGAGCGTTCATTTCGATAGCCACAAAGCTCAACAAAACTTTACTGCCCGTCTGATCCAGCTCGACGGCAAAAAACTGGAACAATTCAGCCTGCCAGACGAAGCCAGCGTACAGGCGGCCCTTGCCCCTTTGCTGACTGCGCAACACGCCTCTGTTGTCAACATCGAGAAAAAACGAAAAACCCGCCATGCCGCACCGCCTTTCACCACGTCCACCCTGCAACAGGAAGCCGTGCGTAAACTGGGCATGACCACCGATCGCGCCATGCGCACCGCACAACAGCTGTATGAAGGTATCGACACCGGGCAAGGAACTGTTGGTCTCATCACTTACATGCGTACCGACGCCGTCAATCTGGCTCAGGACGCCATTGCAGACATCCGGCAATACATCGGCAAACACTTCAGCGCCGACTACCTGCCTGCGGCTCCGGTCTATTACCGCAACAAAACCAAAAACGCTCAGGAAGCGCACGAGGCCATCCGTCCAACACTGATTGCCCGCACCCCGGAATCCCTGCGCACAGTACTGACCAGCGACCAGACACGACTATACGAGCTCATCTGGAAGCGCACGCTGGCGTGCCAGATGAGTGCCGCGCAATTTGACACCGTCAGCGTCGATTTTTCTGTTACCGATACCCGCCACCTGTTTCGTGCCAACGGCCAAGTTCTGGCATTTGCCGGTTTCATCGCGGTATATCAGGAAAATCAGGACGACAGTGCCGAAGAACAGGATGCGCGCCTGCCAGCGCTGGAAACCGGCGAAAAACTGCCCATCGACCGACTGTACAGCACGCAACATCACACCCAGCCGCCGCCACGCTATACCGAAGCCAGCCTGGTCAAAACGCTGGAAGAATATGGCATTGGCCGCCCTTCCACTTATGCCAGCATCATTTCTACCCTCAAGGAACGGGAATATGTCGATCTCGACAAGAAGCGTTTTCTGCCTACGCCAACCGGACGACTGGTCAATTGCTTCCTCACCAGCCATTTCAGCCATTACATCGATTATGACTTCACCGCACGGCTCGAAGACAAGCTGGACGATGTCGCCAACGGCGAACTGAAATACCGCCCACTGCTCAATGAATTCTGGCAAGATTTTTCCGGCATGTTGACGGCCAAGGCCGATGTCGCACGTGGTTGCCCCATCAACGGCGAAGTCTGCCCGAAATGTGGCAACCCACTATTTTTGCAGGCCAGCAAACGCGGGCCGTTTATCGGTTGTTCACACTATCCGGAATGTGACTACACCCGCCCTTACCATCAAGGAGCGGAGCAGGAGCCGCAAACGCTGGGCACTGACCCCGTCACTGGAGAAACCGTGCGTCTGCTCAATGGACGCTACGGCTGGTATGTGCAACTGGGCGACATCACAGAGGACAACGCCATCAAACCTCGACGGGCCAGTTGGCCCAAGGACAAACCCGTCGCTGAAGCACAGCTTGCCGACGCGCTGCGCCTCTTGTCGCTTCCTCGCACACTGGGCACCCACCCAGACACAGGTGCCATCATTGTCGCCAACATCGGCCGCTTTGGTCCCTACCTGCAGCACGACGGTAAATTCAAATCCATTCCAAAAACCGATGACGTATACCATGTCTCGCTGGACAGAGCACTGGAAATCCTCAGCCTGCCAGCCACGGTCCGCGGTCAGCAGGCCAGCGGCAAACCACTGGGAAAACATCCGGCTGACGATGCGCCCGTCACCCTGCATGAAGGCCGTTACGGTTGGTATGTCAAACATGGCAAACTCAATGCCAGCTTGCCCAAAGACCTTGATAACGAACAGCTGACCCTTGACGAAGCCGTGTCGCTGCTCGCCGCCCGCGCACAAGCCGCCAAGCCTGCCCGAACCGGCCGCGCGAGCACCGGAAAATCAACAGGAAAGTCAACGGGGAAATCCGCCGGCAAACCAGCCAAATCCACGACCGGCCGGACACCGGCCGCTGGCAAAGCCGGCAGCGTGGCAGGAGCGCCAAAAACCCGCCGCACCGTCCGCAAGACGGCCACACCCGACAACGCCTGACCATTCCCGTCATGTACCGGCAACTTTTTCAACCCAAACAGGTGCGCCTGCACATAACCATGCAAAACAAGCCTGGTTGCTCCCAGCCAAGCCTTTCCCCGCGCACTGGTTTGCAAGCCGGTCTTCAATCCGTTTTGTGCAACCTGCTACTTCCCGCCCTATTGTTGTCCTCCTCTTTTCTTACCGCATGCAACCAACCGGCGACCGGCACCCTCCCCGTCATCAAAATTGGCTCCGCTTCGCCACTCACTGGCCCGCAGGCACATCTGGGGCAAGACAATGCCAATGGCGCCCGCCTCGCGGTAGACGAAATCAACGCAGCAGGCCTGGTCATCGGCAAGCAGCATTACCGCCTGCAACTGCTGGCCGAAGACGATCAGGCCGATCCACGCACTGCTACCACCGTCGCCCAACAATTGGTGGACGATGGCGTCGCGGGTGTCATTGGCCATCTGAATTCTGGCGCGACCATCCCGGCTGCCAAAGTATACTTTGACGCCGGTATTCCACAAATTTCTCCCTCAGCCACCGCAATTGCCTACACCCATCTCGGCTTCAACACTGCCTTCCGCGTCATGAGCAACGACCACCAGCAAGGCGACGCGCTGGGACAATACGTGGCGCAACGACTGCACATCAAACGTATCGCCATCATCGACGACCGCACGGCATACGGACAGGGCCTGGCTGATGAATTTTCCCATGCGGCAACGGCTGCCGGGGCAACCATCGTGGATCGCGAATACACCACCGACAAATCCACCGATTTCCTTGCCATTCTGACCGCCATCAAAGCTGCCCAGCCACAAATCATCTTTTTTGGCGGCATGGATCCGCAAGCCGGCCCCTTGGCACGGCAAATACAACAACTGGGTATTCACAGCCCACTCATCGGCGGCGACGGCATGCAAACCGAGCAATTCATCCGCCTGGCTGGTCAGGCGGCTGAAGGCGACTTTGCCTCCAACCCCGGCGTCCCTCTCGACAAAATGCCGCAAGGCGCAGCCTTTGCCAAACGTTTTCGCGCACAATATGGCGAAATCCAGAACTATGCGCCGTATGCCTATGATGCGGTCTACGTCATGATAGACGCCATGCAACGCGCCGGCTCACCCGACCCTGCCCGCTACCTGGCCGAACTGCCCAAAACAGATTATCGGGGTGTGACCGGCCACATCCGATTCGACAGCCATGGCGACCTTGCCCACGGCCGCATCACGATTTATCAGGTAAAATCCGGCCATTGGCAACCCGTCGAAACACTGAACGGGACATAATCCTCCCTTTCTCCGCAAGGATGCAACATGCTCCCCATCAGACTGACCCAGTTTTCCCATGGTGGTGGCTGTGGCTGCAAAATCGCCCCAGCCCTGCTGCACGACATGCTCAAAGATTTACCCTCCGGCATTCTGCCCCCTGCACTACTGGTTGGCACAGAAACCAGCGATGACGCGGCTGTTTACCAACTCAACACCGAACAAGCCATCATTGCCACCACCGATTTTTTCATGCCTATCGTAGACGATCCGCACAGTTTTGGCGAAATCGCCGCGACCAACGCCATTTCCGACATCTACGCCATGGGGGGAAAACCGTTGTTTGCGTTGGCCATCGTCGGCATGCCCATCGACAAACTACCACTGGATGTCATGCAGGCCATTCTGGCCGGCGGCGAATCCGCCTGCCGTCGGGCTGGCATTCCGGTCGCCGGCGGGCACTCCATTGATACCGTCGAACCCATTTATGGACTGGCTGTCATCGGCTTGGCACACCCTGACCACATCAAGCGCAACAATGCGGCGCAAACCGGCGATGTCCTCATTCTGGGCAAAGCGCTCGGCGTCGGCATTTTGAGTTCCGCGCTCAAAAAAGGCGAATTGCCCGACGAGGGTTATGCCGAAATGCTCGCCACCACTACTCAACTCAACACCCCTGGCACCAGTCTGGCGAACTTGCCGGGTGTCCACGCCATGACCGACGTCACCGGGTTTGGCTTGCTCGGCCATCTGCTCGAAATCTGTCGTGGCTCACAACTGGATGCCCACATCGACTTTAACCGCCTGCCGCTGCTACCTGCGGCGATCACACTGGCCAAAGCGGGCCACGCTCCTGGTGCGGCTGCCCGCAACTGGTCAAGTTATGGTGCTGATGTCAGCCTGCCGGAAAATATGCCGCTCTGGCAAAAAAACCTGCTCTGCGATCCGCAAACCAGTGGCGGCCTGTTGATCGCCTGCGCGCCAGACACCGTTGAACACGTACTCGCTTGCTTTGCCGACGATGGTTTTATGCGTGCCACAACCATCGGCACGCTGCAACACGGGATACCGCACATTCATGTCCATACCAAATCATGAATAATATGTCAACGACATCAACAAGATACTCACCTCCATGAGAATTCGTCGCTTGTCATCACCAGTAACAAATCAAAGCGTTTTTGTAACCTGATTTACTCCTGCCTCTGCCAAAATGAACGGGTATCAGTGCTTCCCTTATCCATTTACCTGTTCATTCACGTGGAGGAATCCCATGCAAATTACTCGTCATTCCCAACAAAAAAATGTTCGATGGCTGACCAGATTCAGCATCGCCCTGACACTTGCCATGGGCTTTATCCAGTCAACGCTGGCAGCACAAACCAACATAACACCACTACGGGTGGTATCTACGCCCAACCCGAATGTCTTTCCGCTGTTACTGGCCATGAAACAGAATCCGCAACTGCCGGTCAGTCTGGTTCCGGTTGGAACAGGCAGCGATATTGTCAATGCGTTCTCCTCCGGCCAGGGAGATGCCTTACTGTCGATGACTTACACGGCAGCGCAGGATGTCACCTCTGGGAAAATTCCGCAACTGGAACTGATTTCTGTTAACTTCTGGCGCGGATTCTGGATTCTGGCGCCAAAATCTGCGCAAATCAACCAGTTTTCGCAACTGGCCAACGATGGTGTGCTGATTGCCGGCCCCACGGCCGGCGGCAAGAGCGGCGGGCCTGATCTGATATTTCAGGCAGCAGCCCGGCAGGCAGGGATGGGCGCATCCAGTTTCAATCTGTGTTATCTGCCGGTGATGCAAGCTGCGCCCATGATGGTACAACAACAGCCCATGAACAGTAATGTCACCTGCGTGCCAACCGACAGCATGGCGCCAACCGGCATCTCGCTGGTAGAACCGGCAGCCACCGGACTGGTCATGCAAAGCAAAATGAGTACGTCCGGCAACGCAGTGGCCATCAATAAAGCCATCGACGTACAGACGCTGTTTACCGATTATAAGGCCTGGCCACACACCGAATTGCCGCATGGCGGCATGTCGGTACTCGCTTCCGTACTGGACGATCCACAGCGCCTGCCAGTGGTAAACACTGTTCTCGCCGCCTACCGTGCTGCGGCGCAAAACATGATGGCAGCACGCAATCATCCCATTATCCTGATGTTCATTTCACGTGCCATTGCCCACGGTATCACGACCTATTACGGCCAATACGGACTATCGATACCCGCACCGGTCATTGCCATGGCAATACAATCCGGAAATATGGTTTTTCGTAACGATCTGTCCATCAACGCCGTACAGCCTGATCTGGGTCTGTTTCTGACGGACGTCGTCGGCAGTGCGCCACCGGCGTCCTTTTATCACCCGCTGTAAGTTACCTGGTGACAGAGACAGCTTTCACTTCTGGCCGGGCAAAAATGTTACACTCGGGAGCCGCTGATTTGCCCATGCATGATCGCGCAACGACTTGGCGGAATGAATCCGCGGTTTCTCGAGGGCATGACTAACCCGAATGTTGCCACAGCGTCAGGAACAGCGTCAGGAACAGCGTCATGAATAACACAGCCATAACAAACCATCCTGCCAGCCACATTCTGGTACTCGACGATGATGCGGATTTACGTGCCATGTTGCAGCGTTACCTGCAACAGCATGGTTTTATCGTACGCGCTGTTGCCAAAGCAGAACAGGTTCAACGCCTGCTGACGCGCGAAGCCTTCGATGTACTGGTTCTCGATCTGTCCATGCCCGATATCGACGGATTGCAAGTGTGCCAAAATTTACGCGCCGTCGGGGAGGCTATCCCGATTCTGATGCTCACCGCACGTGGCGATCCTGTCGATCGCATCATCGGGCTGGAAATGGGTGCTGACGATTATTTACCCAAACCGTTCGATCCGCGTGAACTGGTCGCACGATTGCGTGTGCTGCTGCGTCGCCAGAACCTGTATGGCTCCGGCACCCGCCAGGTAGTCAATTTCGGCAACTGGTCATTCAACATGCTGACACGGGTACTGACTCGGCATGGGCAACCAGTCAAACTGACATCCGGCGAGTGCGCCCTGCTATCCACATTGGCCGCTCAGGCAGGTCGTCCCTTGGGGCGTGAGCGCCTGATTGCGCTGACCTATGGCACCGAACACGACAGCAGTGACCGCAGTATCGACGTACAAATCCTGCGTCTGCGCCGTTTGCTGGAGGACAACCCTGCCAGCCCACGTTACCTGCAGACTGTACGTGGTGTGGGTTATGTCTTCACCCCTGACGGAATCTTGCACTGATGCGCTGGCCGCGCAGTTTCTTTGGACGCAATCTGCTCCTTATTCTAAGCATGTTTTTTGTCGCCCAATCCGTAAGCTGGGTGCTGTTCATCACATTGGTGCAGCATCAGCGCATGGAACGTTTCGCACCATTTGTCGTGACACAGACACAGGTTATCCGCGCCGCACTCGAACAACAAAATACATCGGCCCGTGCTATTTTTATCCGGAATCTGCAACAGCACTTATCACACCAGTTATTATTGAGCGAAGCCACGCCCGCAAATATCCAGCGAAAACCGGAAAACTGGTTCGTACGCTGGTTCTTTGCGATTTTACGGCCAAAACTACTTCCCGCTCAGACTCTGGCCTGGCAAGACCACCCGCATGAAGTGCTCTGGTTAATGACCCCCATCATGGGACAAGCGCGCCCCGAATGGATTGGCATTCCGGCCAACGGTTTCATTTTAAATCCTGTTTATGCTGTCTCCAGTTTTTTCATCATCAGCAGTCTGGTTGCATTAATCGGCGCCTTGCTCATCCAGTACAGCCTGATTTTACCGCTCAAGACACTAGAATCCGTTGCCTTGCGCATTGGCGACGGCAATATTGATGCCGAATGGCCTGAGAAAAATGCGCTGCCCCTGGAATTCGTGCGCATTGTGGCAACCCTTCGACAAATGCAGCAACAACTGCAACACCGCGAGCGCGAACGCACCCTGATGCTGGCCGGCATTTCGCACGATCTGCGTACACCACTGACCAAACTCTGGCTTGGCATCGAAATGCTGCGTGGCGTTCTTGATGACGAAACCATGGAGCAGTTGACCACCGCAATCAAAGCCAGTGAGCACATCATCACCCAATTCATCGAATTTGCTCGCGACGGCACAGCGGAGCCCTTGAGCTTATGCAACCCGCGCATTGTCGTGCTCGATGCGGCACAAGCGTCCGTGCCCGATCCGTCCTGGCTACGCTTCGAATGGGGAGACTTGCCTCTTTGTCACGTCCGTACCACGGCACTGCAACGCATTGTCAGCAACCTGGTGGGCAACGCCGTGCGCCATGGCGCGCGACCTATCGTCATTCACGCAAACTGGCAAGACGGCTTACTGCAACTTCGCATCACCGATCACGGCCACGGCGTGGCCGAACATTTATTGTCCCGGATTCACCAACCCTTTACCCGTGCCGACACCACCTCACAACAAGGGTTCGGTCTGGGATTAGCCATCGTCGAACGTCTCGCGTGCGCCCATGGCGGCACACTGCGCGTGCGCAATGCAGCACACGCCGGTCTCGAAGTCACCATCTGCCTGCGCACCACACCAATCCCGCCGACACCCCATCAACACGCCGACACCCAGTCTATCACCCAGCCCGATTCGCCATCTTGCGCCTGCCAGCCGCAAGCAACACCAACCCCCGAAATGCAAACCAGTTCTTCCCCGCAATAAATCAACGGCCATTGCTCACGTTGCCAAGGTAGAATTTTCGCCTCCTGCCACAAACACCTGAGACTGCGAACAGCAAGGCCAATTCCTGAATCCGTGATTGAAAAACGCATACCCATCACCAATCTGTAACAGAAGGCTTGTACAGTGGCTGCATTCAAGCAACATGAGGGCAGATATGGACCTGTGGCGCATATTGCTGTGTCTGATGCTGCTTGCGACCCAAACCACCCATGCTGCCGATGCACCGGTCTGGCAAGCCCGTTGGAGGCAACGCGGCACCAATTACTGCTTGGCGATGATGCTTTTGTGGAAAAATACGGGCAGGATCAACAGGGTTACGAGCTTCATGAGATCCCCCGCAAGCAACGCAAA
>JAJYHV010000013.1 GCA_021790515.1 Pseudomonadota bacterium | reverse complement strand
ATACAACATTTGATTGACCGGCGCATGCGCCACGATACCAATGATGCCGCACATAAAATCATTCCCGATAATGTAAATGTCTTGCCCAATCCGCCGGCAGGCTGCGAGCAGCCAACTGCGCCGGACGAATAAACCAGAAAACCAGATGCGACGATCGCCACCACAACGTCCCCGGCAAGGCGGTAAACCCGGCCGCCAACACCAACAACACCACTATGAACATGCCACGCAGCGCACCGGACAGCAAGCCGAACCAATGATTCGCAGCGCCAAGCCCGGCCGCTTTCAACGCCATTGTCACCAGGGATGCCAATACCGACATCAGCACCAGCACGACCAGAAACAGCACGACAACCGCGACAACATGCCGCAACCCGTCACCAGCCAGCGCTGGCGGCAGCATCTGCGCAACACGGGCAGAAAAATAACCGGCGCACCACCACGCCACTACCCAACTGACAAGCGACAACAACACCCTGACCCCACCCCCCCACGCACCCAACAGGGCAGAAATGCTGACCAGCGCGATGATTCCCCAATCCAACCCATTCAACACAAAGGCACGCCTCCATATGAGGTCACTGCGTCAGCGGCACAAGCTGTGCGCCCACATTATTCAGACGCAAATTTGCCACTACCGCTTCCGCTTCCTTGCGACTGGCATAAGGCCCGATCCGCAAGCGTATCGCCCCGGAAGGCAAGGTTTCGGCATGCACAGGCACACCAATATTCTGTAAACGTTTACGCAACGCCGCCACATGATCCGGTTGCCGAAAAACCCCTAGCTGAACGGCATATTGCGCAGCTTGCTTATCTGATTGCACCGCTGTCTGTCGCGTTTTCTGATGTGTATGCTGATGCGTATTTTGATGTGCGGACTGCCGTACAACGTCGGTAGCCGTTTGTTTCGATAAATCAGCATCAATCTGCGCCGATTTCGTTTCCGGCCCCTTTGGGGGCAATGCACCAGACAAAATTTTATCAACCTGCGGTGCCGGAGCATGTGACACAACGGCCACGCCTGACTGCCCGGCAATCGGAGCTGCGGATGATGATGAACCAACCGGCGTTGTTTTGGCAACTGGCGTCACATTCGCTGTCGGAGCAACCGGCATCGTCAGCACCGCGACCGGCATGGACGACTGGCTCGCCTGCGGCACGACGACTGACCGGCGTGGCGCCTCATCCAGCACCAGCGGCAACACCAGCACTGCCAGCAACAACAGCGCCACGACGCCAATCAACCGATGACGCGCCCGCTGTCGCCACTGTGTGGATACTTCTCCCGCACCTGATGCTTGCACGTTGCTATCCTTCCAGCGCCGACTGCAAGACAGCCGCCACAGTATAAAATGAACCGACTGTTACAATTCTATCATTTTCATGCGCCAGTTCACAGGCCGCCTGCCACGCCAATGCAGGATGTGGATACAACGCAACATGTTTCGTGATTCCCTGCGCCAATAAAACCGCTTCGAGTTGTACCTCGCCAGCGCCTCTTGGCACATCCAGACCAGCGAGCAGCCAGACATCGACCTCGTCTCGCAAGGCAGCCACCACACCAGCCATATCTTTATCCGCCAACATGCCAAATACCGCAAATGTCTTCCCGCTCACCGGAAGCCGGTGCAAACTGTCCGCCAATGCCCGGGCTCCGTGCGGGTTGTGCGCCACATCAAAAACACGTTCCGGCTTACCCGGCAAGCGTTGATAGCGTCCGGCCACCCAGGCATCACGCAAGCCCTGACGAATGGCGGTTTCATGCACAGGCAATTTGTGCCGGACACAAGCCAAGGTAGCAATCGCCACAGCGGCATTGTTCAATTGATGACGTCCTGCCATGCCGGGATGAGGCAAACCATAATATGACGATACGCCAATAAAATCCCATCCATCAGCCTGATCGTGCCAGGTAAAAGTTTCTTCCACCGCATGCCAGGGTGTGGCCAATTGTCTGGCCCGCTCGCGCAAGCTCGCTGGCGGAGCAGAATCCCCGCAAACCACCGGCACGGACGAGCGGAATATACCTGCTTTTTCCGCCCCGATTGCCTCCCGCGTCGTTCCCAGATACTCGGTATGATCCAGATCGATACTGGTAACCACGGCACAATCAGTATCAAACACGTTTACCGCGTCCAACCGACCGCCCAACCCAACCTCCAAAATAATGACGTCCAGTGCAGCCTGACAAAAAATCAGCATCGCAGCCAGTGTGCCATATTCAAAATATGTCAGCGACACATCGCCACGCACGGTCTCCACTTTCCTGAACGCGGAAACCAGCACATCGTCTGTCACTGGCACTCCCTGTATCCGCACCCGTTCGTTGTACACCATGAGATGTGGCGATGTGTATGTCCCTACTCGATAGCCTGCGTGCAGCAGCATGCTTTCCAGAAATGCGCAGGTCGATCCTTTGCCATTCGTACCCGCCACAGTCAGAATGCAAGGAAAATGCATGTTGCCAAATAATCGTCGCGCCACCTCGGCTACCCGCGCCAAGCCAAGGTCAATGGTCTTGGGGTGCAGTTGCTCCAGACGAATCAACCAATCTGCCAGCGATGCGTCTTTGCCGTGCCGACCCCCACACGGGGATTCTGGTGTATCGGGCAACAAACACGCATCGACACTCATGCAACCCGCGCCTCGCCCATCAACAAACCCAGCATGTTGGCTATTCGTTCCCGCATCTCACGCCGGTCAACAATCATATCTACCGCGCCATGATCCAATAAAAATTCGGCACGCTGGAAGCCTTCCGGCAAGGTTTCCCGCACCGTCTGCTCAATAACGCGCGGCCCGGCGAAACCAATCAGGGCGCGAGGTTCTGCCACAATCACATCCCCTAGCATGGCGAAGCTGGCTGACACCCCACCCATGGTCGGATCGGTCAACACAGAAATAAAGGGCAAGCGATGTTTGGCCAATTGTGCCAATGCTGCGCTGGTTTTTGCCATCTGCATCAGCGAAAACAGACCTTCCTGCATGCGCGCACCACCACTGGCAGCAAAGCACACCAATGGCTGCCGGTCGCGTGCGCAAACCTCCACGGCCCGCACGAAGCGTTCACCGACCACCGCACCCATCGACCCGCCCATGAACTTGAACTCAAATGCCGCAGCGACCACCGGCACCTCGCATACACGACCTTGCATCACGACCAGCGCATCAGTTTCCGCCGTATCGCGCTTGGCATCGGTCAATCTGTCCAGATAACGTTTCGTATCCTTGAATTTCAACGGATCAAGCGGCAAGACATCCGCGCCAATTTCTGTGCGCTTGCCTTCGTCCAGAAAGGCGTCCAAACGTTGACGGGCATTGATGCGATGATGATGCCCACATTTTGGGCATACCTGCATATTACGTTCCAGATCAACGCAATATAATACCGCGTCACAGGACTGGCATTTGCTCCACAACCCTTCCGGCACGGCCTTTTTGACTTCTTCGGTTGTACGACGATTGATTTTCGGCCGCAGCAATTTTTGAAACCAGCTCATGCCTGTTCCTTTTCCAGATTGATGTCTTGATCCAGGGCATGGCGCACATCGCGCACCCAATCGCGAATTCGCGTCAACACCTCGTCACGCGGTGCCGACTCCATTTCTTCCACGATACGGCTGCCTATTACCACTGCATCTGCAAAACGGGCAATTGCCACGGCTGTTTCCGCATCACGAATGCCGAATCCCACCCCAACCGGCAAATCGCATATCGTACGAATCTGCGCTATCCGTTCCGCCACTTCAGCAGGGTTCAGTGTATGCGAACCAGTGACGCCTTTCAGGGAAACATAATATACGAACCCGCTCGCCTGTTTGGCAATCAACCGCATCCGCTCCGCTGTCGTCGTAGGGGACAACAGAAAAATATTATCCAGGCCATGGTCGGCAAACAAATGACGGTGATGTTCTTCCGGTGGATAATCAACCAGCAATACCCCATCTACTCCCGCCTGTTGCGCCGAGCGAGCAAACGCCGCATAACCCATGCGCTCGACCGGGTTGAGATACCCCATCAGGATAACCGGTGTCACTTTGTCTTTGGTACGAAATTCAGTCACCATATGCAATACCTGCCGCAACGTGACGCCAGCTGCCAACGCACGTTCGGAAGCACGCTGGATAGCCGCACCATCGGCCATCGGATCGGAAAACGGCACGCCGAGTTCCAGCAGATTTGCGCCTGCTTCAACCAGTGCATGCAAAATATCGACTGTCAACTGCGGGGCAGGATCACCCGCCGTCACATAAGGAATCAACGCCTTTTTACCCTGCGCACGCAATTGACGGAATGTCTGTTCGATTCTACCCATAACCATCCTGTTTTAAAGCGTGATGCCGGAAATGGCGGCAACGGTGTTGATATCTTTGTCACCACGGCCAGACAGATTCACCAGAAGAATGACATCTCTATCCATTCCCGGTGCCATTTTGGCTGCCTGCGCCAAAGCATGACTGGATTCCAGCGCAGGAATAATGCCCTCGTAGCGGCACAAATCGTGGAACGCACGCAACGCTTCGTCATCATCGATGGCCACGTATTCCGCACGACCCGTATCTTTCAACCACGCATGCTCTGGCCCCACACCAGGGTAATCGAGCCCGGCTGACACCGAATGTGTCGCAAGCACCTGCCCATCAGCATCCTGCATCAGATAACTGCGAAATCCATGCAAGATTCCGGTTGGTGCATTCGCGGTCAACGGCGCAGCATGACGCCCGCTCAGCACTCCTTCACCACCTGCTTCCACCCCAATCAGCCGCACCGACTCGTGTTGCAGATACGGGTAAAAAATACCAATGGCATTCGACCCGCCGCCCACACAAGCCACGACGACATCAGGTTGACGGCCAGCAAGTTCCGGCATCTGCCACAAACATTCTTCACCGATGATTGCCTGAAAATCGCGCACCAGCATCGGATAAGGATGCGGGCCTGCCGCCGTACCCAAAATATAGAACGTGGATTCTACATTGGTCACCCAGTCACGCATGGCTTCGTTCAGGGCATCTTTCAAGGTTTTTGACCCGGAATGCACTGCCTTGACGGTTGCACCCAACAATTTCATGCGATACACATTCGGGGACTGGCGCGCAATATCTTCGGCACCCATGTACACCACACACTCCATACCAAAACGGGCAGCCACCGTCGCACTCGCCACACCATGCTGCCCGGCACCCGTTTCTGCAATCACCCGTCGTTTGCCCATGCGACGTGCCAACAACGCCTGTCCAACGGTGTTGTTGATTTTGTGCGCGCCGGTATGGTTCAAATCTTCGCGTTTGAGGTAAATCTGCGCTCCGCCCAAGTGCTCCGACCAGCGTTTCGCATGAAATATCGGGCTCGGACGCCCGACAAAATGTTTCAATTCATGACGAAATTCTGCCATGAACGTTGCATCGGAACGTGCACGCAAATACTCATCGCGCAAGGTTTGCAAGGCTGACACCAGTGTCTCGGCCACAAATACGCCACCATGCTGCCCAAAATGACCCCCTGCATCCGGCAACTCAGTTGTCTGCACGCTGCACCTCTTTCACAAATTGCGTTATCTTCATTCTATCTTTCACACCACGTTGTTGTTCCACGCCGCTGGACACATCAACCGCCCATGGCCTGGTATCTCGAATGGCCTGCGCCACATTATCCACGGACAACCCGCCGGACAATACCCACGGTAACGGCATTTTCTGCGGAATCATCTGCCAATCGAAACGTGCGCCGGTTCCACCCGGCACGCCATCTACCCAGGCATCGAGCAACAATCCCTGCGCATCGGCATAATCCGTCGCACATTGTAACAAATTCAGCCCGGACTGAACGCGTATTGCCTTAATATAGGGCCGATCAAACTGACGACACCAATCCGGCGGCTCATTGCCATGAAACTGTAACACGTCAACAATACCCGCGTGTAAAACCTGCCTCACGACTTCAACCGAGGCATCCACGAACAGTCCAACCCGGCTGACAAAAGGCGGAATGACCGCAGCAATTTTTTTTGCACTGTCCAGACTGACATATCGAGGACTGGGCGGATAAAACACCAACCCGATAGCATCGGCACCGCTTTGCGCGGCATGCCGCGCATCCTCCGCACAAGTAAAACCGCATATTTTGATTCGTGTCCGCAATGATTGCTCCCGATATTACCCGATAACAGACATGGCTTCCGGCATGCCAAGTGTCGGCGGATAGTCCACTCGTATCAAACATAAACCAGCAGCAGCGGCCGTTGCACCAGCCAGATGCCGATCACGACTCGCCAGTAAATCGCCCATCCATGCTACCGACCGTTTACCAGCGCCGACCAAAATCAGACTACCGACAATATTACGCACCATATGATGCAAAAATGCGTTTGCCGTCAATTCAAACATGACTTTATCATCTTGCCGGACGACGACAAGACGCGACATGTGGCGCAAAGGCGTTTTTGCCTGACATTCAGCCGCACGGAAAGCACTGAAATCATGAGTACCAAGCAAATAATCTGCCGCTTGCTGCATGCGGGCCACATCAAGCGGCAAGTGATGCCACCCCACTTGTGCCTGATTAATGGCAGGTCGCACCGCCCTGTTCAACAAAGTATAACGATAAGTCCGTGCCAACGCGCTATAACGGGCATGAAAAGTGGCAGGTACGACACCTGCTGCCAATATTGCCACAGTCGCCGGCAAATGGCTGTTTACGCCGCGCACCCAAGCCATCAGCGGACGTTGTACATCCACATCAAAATGCACGACCTGCCCTGTGGCGTGCACACCGGTATCCGTACGTCCTGCCGCATGAATCTCGATTGGTTTTCCTGCGATTTGTGTCAGCGACCATTCCAATGCGCCTTGTACCGTAGGTACACCTGGCTGACGTTGCCAACCATAAAACTCCCGTCCACAATACTCTATTTTTAATGCAATCCGCTGGAATTCAGCCATCAATCCTGCATTCCCTTCAAAACAGGCTCTTCAAACCCCATCCCACAACTCCCGCCAGCAAGACGCAATGAACATCGCGCCAACCAAAAGGCAAACGAATAACCGTCACCGATTCGACAGACGCAACTGGCACAGGTTGGCGCAACTGTTGCAAACGCACTGTCAGAGGGATAGGCGCATGCAGAAATGCTTCCGCATAATGCAAGGTCAACCCCAACCGCACTGCCCACCGTTCTGGCGCCACACCAATCACACGTAATGGCATGAGCAGCGTCAGCAACGCCGTCAATAATAACTCGCGCGACAATCGGGACATCAAAATAGCCAATGCCGCCAGCATGATCAACCAGCGACCAACGGTCTCAACAGCTTGCATGCCACCAACCCATGACGGTTGGTACCACAAAGGCGCCAGGCTGACTGCCAGCAATATCCAGCGACTGCGTGACACGTAACGCTTCCATTGCGCCAGACCATGTCGCCAGAGTAACCATGCCTCGATGCCCGCTACCACAAGAATCTGCTGAACGTCGATCATACTCAACCACAGCACAAAAAACAGCCACAGCCCAAGAGCTGTGGCCGGGTGACAGGGTAAACCCGTATCGTCAGGCATTGGCAATGGTTTGCATCAATGCTTGTGCTTCAGCACGCTGCGCTTCATTCCCTTCTTCCAACACTTCCTGCAAAATTTCGCGGGCATTTTCACTATCGCCCATTTCATGATAGACCTGTGCCAGCTCAAGCTTGGTTTTTATCTCTTGCTCCATCGGAGACAACTCTACCGAAGCAGATGGTTTGGCACCGTCCTGCTCAACCTGTGTGTCAACCTGCGTGTCTTCCGCTTGCGTTACCGATGCCGCCGATGCTGCCGGCTGCTCCTCCGGCTGCTTTTCTCCCAAATCAAGATCGATCCCCGAAAAATCAAGCATAACGGGTTGATCATGCAAGGATACGTCTGACGGCGTTTCCATTGCCATCTCTTCTGGCAAAGCATCTTCCTCTGCGACAGGGTGCGGTAGTTGCTGATAAGTCTCCTCCTCAGCAATCTCTGGCAGAGATTCTGTTACTGGCGCCATATCCATTGACAATTCGTCTGTCGACAATTCCGCATGTTCCATGGATGTTGTCATGTCATCAACCGGAAGAACCTCATGCGCTTCTGGCATGCTGCCGTGCGCTTCCTCCGGCATCTCCAAATCCAAAGCTGTCATATCATCCGCTATGGCAGTCGTTCCAGTGTCAGCTTCCGCCGGTGCCGCCCATGCGGGCAACTCAAACTCTTCGTGCTCGGCAATATTTGGCATTTCGTCAATCACCGGTTTTTTCTCCTCGGAAAGACCCAAATCGAAATCCAGCGCGCCACTCAACGTGTCATCGGCCGATACGTCCCACACACCTGCATCTCCGTCACCGTCATGTCCAGCATCATGTTCAGCGTCATGCTCATTTCTCACCAGTAAATCATTGGATTCTGGCGCCAACTCGCCTGACCCACTCGGCAAATCCGCCACCTTATCCGTGGGGTGCACTGCCGGTTCTTCATCCAACTCGAGCATCTCGCCAACTACGGGTGCTTTGACTTCGGCAGGCGCTTCATTCACCGGCGTCACGTTACTGCCGCCATACAACGGATTACGCGGATCGAGCTTGCGCCCCATTTCTGCCGCTTTGTCCCACAACGGTGACTCCTGACCCGCCAAAGCGGAATACAAATCTGTCGCGATGGCTTCAAACGCAGGCAAGTTATTGCGGCCAGCATAAATTTCCAGCAATTTCACTTTGATTTCATGCCGTTGCGGTTCTTTCTGCATGGCCTCCTTCAAAATCTCTTCCGCCTGCACATCGCGACCATACGCCATATAGACTTCGGCCTCAGCGATCGGGTCTACATCATGGGTATCCAGCGTTCCCAATCCGGACTGGCTGAAATCTGTCAGGAATGATGTATTGCTGGTATTCACCGATGCGCCACTTTGCGTGTTGTACACCGTATTTGGCTTGGATTCCACACTGGTCAAAATGCTGTTTTCAAATTTCGACAACCCGGCGCGACGTTTGCGGCTATTGATTACCGTGACCAATAAACCCAGCAACACCATGACGCCACCCACTGCCACGACATACAGAGGATCAATTTTTTCGTACCACGCCGGTTGCGGTGGAACAGGCACAGGCGCCGGTTTGACCAGTTTATGTACCGGATGCGGCAAAACCGGCTTGGCAACAGGCGGGGGGACCGGAACAGGCGCTGGGGTCGCTGCTGGCGCAGAAACCGCTTTCTGCGCGGCCAATTGTTGGTTTTTCAGTGCCAGCAAACGCTGCATATCCTGCGCATTTTTCTCCAGCATGGCAAGGCGAGTCTTTTCCTCCTCCATCGCCTTTCGTTTTGCAGCAGCATCATCCTGCGCCATTTGTTTCTTTTCTGCTGATGACAGCGCAGCCACGCCGGTTTGTCCCTGTTTTGGCGCCACGCCCTTGGACAGTTTCAGCACTCCGCCACTGGTGACAGGAGCAGCAGATTTATCCTGCACAGCTGGTACAATCTTGCCGCCAGCCTGATGATTCTGGCTGACAGGTGCTGCCGACCGTTCAACCTCGCCCGCCAGTTTCTGCCGATAGGCATGCCAATCCTCTGCCTGCAGGTGAACTTCTCGCACGGCTGCGGCCTCACCGATTGCGGCCAGCGTCGCCCGATCCGGAATATGCAGAACCTGTCCGGAACGCATGCGGTTCATATTCCCCTCAAACGCCTGCGGATTTTCACGGTACAGACCAACCAACATTTGTTCGAGGTGCACACCTTCCGGTTTGTACTGGCCCGCGATACCACTTAACGTCATGCCGGTATGTACTTTGACCGTTTTTGCGCTGGCAATTTTTGTATTGGCGGCTTTTTCGCCACCAGTTTGAGCAGCGTGTGCATGCCAATGAGCCGGACGGGAGGAAGAAGATACCGCACCAGCCGTTTGTTGCGGCTGGCTGGCCGTTGAGGTAACCGGCACATTGGCGACCGGCGGAACCGATGGTGTCGATACCATGGCGTGCTGCATATTGGGTGGATCAAGCAACAAAGTGTAATCGCGCTCGATTTTTCCGTTACCCCATTCCAGTTCAACCATGATATCCAGAAATGGATCCTGCACAGGGTCACTGGAACTCAAGTGCAATAAGGCCGTACCGTCCGACTGGCTTTTAATGGTGAACTTGATGTTTTCCAGCACAGCGCTCATATCCAGTCCGGCCTGCTGGTACGCTGCTTGCGAAGCAAGGTTGGCATGCAGATTTTTCAGCTCGGTGGCATCCGGAACAAGGATGACAATATCAGCATTCAACGGCTGCCCCAACGCAGAATTGACTGTCATCTTGCCCAAACCGGCGCCAAAAGCAGAAACCTGAACCGCCAGTCCGATCGCAATCGACACGCTCGAAATGATATGTTTTACCCGCATTGTCACAGCCCCTTTGTTCTGATTGTCATTTCCATTTTCCCCATCCGCGGCTCAGCCTACCCCTTGCGCAACTGTTTTCAGATACCCAAACCTCCCGAAGGTGACTGAGTTTACCACTATTATTTGTCTAATCACAAGGTTGCAGCAAAAAGTTAGATTTTTTCTGAATAGATTGCCGTAACATTCATCCAACCGTTCATCCAACCGTTCATCCAACCGGGTCACTCAAGGCTTTTTCACGCAATGGCAAGTAGGGCCAGACAAGACAAAAAATGGCGCAAAACCCTCATATACAAACCGTATGATGAGGGATTTTGGCCATTTCAATAATATGTCAGCAAGCGTAATCATCGTACAAAGGTCAAAAAATCACCCCTTCCGAAACAGTTTCCTCGTTAAGGAAGCGCCGATTTACTCCGCCATGTGGGAATAAATCTGTGCTTCCCTAACAGCATATTCGCTCACCGTTCCAGCAAAATCCGCAACATACGCCGCAAAGGTTCGGCTGCGCCCCACAATAACTGATCACCCACCGTAAACGCAGAAAGGTACGCATTACCCATCGACAGTTTGCGCAAACGACCAACCGGCACGGACAAGGTACCGGTGACTGCCGTGGGTGTCAAACGCTGTATGCTGGCCTCCCGTTCATTGGGAACCACGTCCACCCAAGCATTATGCGCAGCAATGGCGGACACAATTTCATCCAAATGAATATCCTGCCTGAGTTTGATGGTCAATGCCTGGCTATGGCAACGCATCGCACCAATTCTGACACACAAACCATCAACCGGTATCACCTGTCCTGCCGATAAACCCAGAATCTTGTTGGTTTCCGCGGCCGCTTTCCACTCTTCCTTGCTTTGTCCGTTACCCAGATCTTTATCAATCCACGGGATCAGACTACCGGCCAGCGGGACGCCAAACCGCTCAACCGGAAAATCTTCTTCGCGCAACGTCGCGGCCACCGTTCTGTCAATGGCAAGAATGGCGCTCGCCGGGTCGCTCAATCCCTCCGCCACGACATCGTGCAATTTCCCCATCTGCACCAACAGTTCACGCATGTTTTGCGCACCCGCGCCGGAAGCCGCCTGATACGTCATGGAGCTCACCCACTCGACCCAACCTTGCGCAAACAAGCCACCCAAAGCCATCAGCATCAGGGATACTGTGCAATTCCCGCCAATAAAATCTTTTTTACCCTGTGCGATCGCATCCTGAATGACGTGGCGATTCACCGGATCCAGAATGATGACGCTCTCAGGCTCCATGCGTCGGGTGGACGCCGCATCAATCCAATATCCTTTCCATCCGTTGGCACGCAGGGCAGAATACATCTCGTTGGTATAGTCGCTGCCCTGTGCAGTCACAATCACATCCATGCGTGACAACGCTGTCAAATCGCGCGCATCTTGCAATGAAGGAATCGGTTTGCCGATATCAGGTGCAACCCCACCAACCTGTGACGTCGAAAAAAACACCGGATCGAACTGCGCAAAATCCTGTTCTTCGCGCATGCGTTGCATCAACACCGATCCAACCATGCCGCGCCAACCAACCAGACCAACTTGCATATGGGTCATCTTCCTGTTTCATTCATTCAATGCCGGGAGCTTGCGCGGGTACAACGAATCAAATCTGGACAAGGCTCCCGGATATCACAATGCGGCCACCACGGCATCTCCCATGGCCGCACAACCCAACAAAGTACAACCAGGCGTAACAATATCGCCGGTACGCAAACCTTTTGCCAAAACTTTGCTAACGCCAGCCTCGATACGATTTGCGGCCTCATCGTGCGAAAAGGTATAACGCAACATCATGGCAGCAGACAAAATCGTTGCCAGTGGATTCGCTTTGTCCTGCCCGGCGATATCCGGTGCCGAACCATGTATCGGCTCATACATGCCCTTGCTCGCCGCATCCAGCGAAGCCGAACCCAACATGCCAATGGACCCGGTCAGCATGGATGCCTCGTCGGAAAGAATGTCGCCAAAAATATTGCCCGTCAGTATCACATCAAACTGTTTCGGATTGCGCACCAACTGCATGGCAGCGTTGTCCACATACATGTGCGACAGCGCCACCTCCGGATATTCACGCGCCACTTCGATGACCACCTCGCGCCACAATTCACTGGTCTCCAGCACATTTGCCTTTTCGACCGAACACAATTTTTTACCACGTTTCATCGCAATCTGAAAACCGATATGCGCCACACGCCGAATTTCTGATTCAGCGTAACGCATGGTATTGTAAGCCTCGCGCTCCCCGGCAGCGTTCAGATGGATACCACGAGGTTCACCAAAATACAAATCCCCGGTCAGTTCGCGCACAATCATCAAATCCAGGCCAGATACCACTTCCGGTCGCAAGGTCGACGCCTCGGCCAATTCCGGATACAAACGCGCCGGACGCAAATTAGCAAATAAATTCAATTCCTTGCGTATGCGCAACAAACCTTGCTCTGGCCGTAAGGGTCTTGCCAGCGTATCGTATTTCGGGCCACCAACAGCTCCCAGCAATACAGCGTCGGCAGCCTGCGCCAACCGTAATGTCGCCTCCGGCAAGGGGTCGCCCGCTGCGTCATAACCGGCACCACCAATCGGCGCTTCTTCCATTTCCAGCGCCAGACCATCTCTGGCCAGAGCACGCAATACCTTGACGGCCTGTGCTGTCACTTCCGGACCAATACCATCCCCCGGCAATACGGCAATTTTCATTCGCATTTCCCCACAATTTCAAGCATTCAGACAAACAACCAAGGTGCGGTCTGACGGCGCTGCGTTTCATATGCGCGAATGGCATCCACATGCTGCAATGTCAGACCAATATCATCCAATCCCTGCAAAAGACACATTTTTCGATGTGCATCGACCTCAAACGGATGCTTTTCACCGGACGGCGTCGTCACAATTTGCGCCGCCAAATCAATATGCAGGCGATAACCCGGCGTAGCAAATGTCTCGCGGAACAAACGATCAACGATATCTGCGGCCAGAACGACCGGTAACAATCCGTTCTTGAAGCAATTGTTATAAAAAATATCGGCAAAACTCGGGGCAATCAAAGCGCGAATACCATCATCGGCCAGCGCCCATGGTGCATGTTCACGACTGGAACCACAGCCAAAATTCTCACGCGCCAGCAAGATTTCTGCCCCCTGATAACGCGGTTGGTTCAGCACAAAATCCGGATTGACAGGACGCTGACTGCAATCCTGCCCCGGTTCACCATGGTCCAGATAACGCCAGGCATCGAACAGGTTCGGACCAAACCCGCTGCGCCGGATGGATTTCAGAAATTGCTTGGGAATAATGGCGTCAGTATCCACGTTAGCGCGGTCAATCGGCACCACCAAGCCATTCAATTCAGTAAATGATCGCATCAACTACCCCTTGAATTGTCTACCATTCTCGCACATCGACAAAATGTCCCGCCAACGCTGCGGCTGCAGCCATCGCCGGGCTCACCAGATGTGTGCGGCCGCCGGTGCCCTGCCTGCCTTCAAAATTACGGTTTGACGTCGCCGCACAACGCTCCCCAGGCTCCAGACGGTCGGCATTCATGGCCAGACACATCGAACATCCGGGTTCGCGCCACTCAAAACCGGCAGCAACAAAAATTTTGTCCAACCCTTCTGCTTCTGCCTGCTGTTTAATCAAACCGGAACCAGGAACGACCAACACCTGTTTGACCGAAGCTGCCTTTTGTCGCCCTTTGATGACTGCGGCGGCGGCACGCAAATCCTCGATACGGGAATTGGTACAGGAACCGATGAATACCTTATCCACAGCGACCGCCGTCAGCGGCGTACCTGGCACCAAGCCCATGTAAGCCAGCGCGCGCTGCCCATCAGACTGATGCACGGCATCTGCCATCTCGGCAGGATTCGGCACCTTGCCCGTAACCGGCACCACCATCTCGGGCGACGTTCCCCAAGTGACCTGAGGCGCAATACTGCCCGCATCCAGACGCACTTCGCAGTCAAACACAGCCCCATCATCTGTCACCAGGGTGCGCCACCAATCTTCCGCTTGCTGCCACATTTCCCCCCGTGGAGCAAACGGCCTGCCCCGCACATAATCCAGCGTTTTCTGATCGACCGCCACCATCCCTGCACGCGCGCCTGCTTCGATTGCCATGTTGCACAAAGTCATGCGACCTTCTATCGATAACGCACGCACAGCTGGTCCGGCAAACTCAATGGCACAACCTGTTCCACCCGCCGTACCAATCTTGCCAATGATTGCCAACGCCAAATCCTTGGCCGTCACGCCATCACCCAGCACGCCATCCACCCAGACCCGCATATTGCGTGATTGACGTGCCACCAAGCACTGGGTTGCCAGAACATGTTCGACCTCCGATGTGCCGATGCCAAACGCGAGTGCTCCCAACGCGCCATGCGTACTGGTATGCGAATCGCCACACACCACCGTCATGCCGGGCAATGTAATACCCTGCTCAGGCCCGATGACGTGCACAATTCCTTGCCGGACATCATGCATACCAAATTCCACAATCCCGAATTCAATACAATTTTTATCCAGCGTTTCGACTTGCAAACGCGATATCGCATCCGTAATACCTTGCGACCGGTTCAGGGTCGGCACATTATGATCCGGCACGGCTACCGCACTGGCTGCGCGCCAAGGTTGACGCCCTGCCAAACGCAGACCTTCAAACGCCTGTGGACTGGTCACCTCGTGTACCAGATGACGATCAATATACAACAGTACCGATCCGTCACTTTGCGTATGCGCCACATGTGTTTGCCACAATTTATCGTACAGGGTCTGTTTCATGCTCGTCATTTCATTTCCGTATCCATGCTCGTCAACAAGTTACTTTCCCGAACCGGAAATTATACACAAACAAATGCGTTACAGTCCAAATTTACGAATTTCCCGTTTCCTGTCCGCCAAACCACACAATGTGTCTGCCATATTATCTGCCACATCTGTCAATTTTCAGCGTAAATTTCAACATAAATTCTATGCAACCTCCTGTAAACGAGCTAGAATTACGCGCTGAGAGGCGCCTGATCACGCAGCATCGTCAACTCCGCAGCATGATCAACTCCGCAACAGGGTCAGCTTCACGCTACCAAACCGGCGTTATCAACCGCAATGTTGCCAACGGGCCATTTCCGCACCACCACACCGACAGACAGAAGGATGAAATAAATCATGGCAGGTCATTTTCCATTCAGTGGCAACACCAATCGGGTTAGCGTGTTTGCCTTTTATGAACGCTACGGTCTGAATGCAGCATTGCAAGAAAAATACTACAAATGGTGGTATGACTGGGCCAAGAAAATGGTATTGGCTGATCCTGACCTTTCCTCCAGCAAGGGGCTGGAATTCACCCATTTTCCATTTGGCCACCACGCGCATCAAGACTTCCACCTGCGTCAGGGCACATGGACGACATCACTGATTGATCTGGGCGCCTTCATCAAAGGTTCTCTGCTGCCCAAGCTAAATGACGAACAGTTACACCATTTGGAAGAAGAACATCATCACATGCTGCATGAACTCGAAACCGAAGCCAAACAAACGCCACGCGAGCCCCAACCAGAACTGGGCTGGTTCCGCCATTCCTGAGCTAACCTCATCTGCGATTCGCGCCATTTTTGCGCGATTCGCAGCGGCCAACCCGCACCCGACCACCGAACTGAAATACAGCAGCAATTTTGAATTGTTGGTGGCAGTCATTTTGTCCGCGCAAGCCACGGATAAGAGCGTCAATCTGGCAACGCGCGAATTGTTTCAGGTGGCCGCGACACCCAACGCCATGCTTGAACTCGGCATGACAGGGCTGGAACACCATATACGCCGAATCGGTTTGTATCGTTCCAAAGCCCGCCACATCATCGCCACCTGCGAACAGCTTATCAAGCAGTACCATGGAAAAATTCCGGACGATAGATCTGCGCTGGAAGCGCTACCCGGCGTTGGCCGAAAAACCGCGAATGTCATACTGAATACCGCTTTTGGTCAACCGGTCATCGCCGTGGATACCCATATTTTTCGTGTCGCTAACCGCACCGGCATGGCGCCCGGCAAAAATGTCACCGAGGTTGAACGACTGCTCATGCAACGCATTCCGGCAGAATATCAAACCAATGCCCATCACTGGCTGATTTTGCATGGACGTTATACATGTATGGCACGCAAACCATTGTGTCAGCAGTGCATCATGGCCGATCTTTGCCGCTGGCCTGACAAAACAGCACCATGATTGCTACCGGTCTTGCCATGGGATCTACAGCCACCCCGGCTCTTGCCGCAGAAGCGGTCGCCGCAGCAATGGCCAGGCTGGATGGCAGCCATGCCACCGGTGTGTTGTTGTTCTTGACCACAGCTTTTGCCCATAACCCGCAACCCGCTCTGCTGGCTGCCTCACGTCAGAGCCAGTGTCTGCAAATTGCCGGCTGCAGCGCAACCGGCATTTTTACCGAACAGGACTGGGTACTCGATGCGCCGGCTGCCGCCGCCATGGTTTTTACCGAGCCTCACTCGCTGTTACCAACCCCCTCTCCCACCGATGGTGATATTTTATTATCGCTCGCCGCCCCCAATGCCATCCATCGAGAATGGCTCGATCACCCTGGCACCCGCTTGGGAGGTGTATCAGGTGACGCCACGGGTGGCGGTTCATGGAAAGTCTGGCAACTGGGAAAAATACAGTCAAATGGACACGTCGACCTGCGCATCCCGGGATTCACCGCAGCCATTGGTGTCTCGCATGGTATTCGCGCCCTCACCCGTCCACTCACCGTCACCCACAGCAAGGGATTTGAGCTGAGTGCACTGGATTTTCAACCGGCGCTGCACAGTCTGTTACGCGAATTACCTCTGGAAGCCCGCGAAGAAACGCATATTCCGCTACCACGCATTCTGGCAGCGATTATTCACGGTGAGCCCGACCATGCGCTGTCAGAAGGTCGATATGAATTAATACCGGTTATCGCCATTCATCCCGAACGACACAGCCTGACACTGGCAAGTCAACTCCCACCTGGCAGCAAAATGTTCTGGGCACTACGCCAACCTCTTGCCGCCGAGGCCAGTTTACGCCGCGCCATTGAACGCTGCCAGCATCAGTCCGGGCAACAAGCGAACTTCGCCATCATGGTCAACGCGTTGGCGCGGGGTCCCGGTTTTTACAATGGAGATGACCGCGATTTGCACATCTTGCGACAAGAATTTCCTGCGCTGCCCATTATCGGATTCTATGGCAACCATCAGATTGCCGCCATCAACCAACGTAACCAGCTACTGGAATATGCCAGTATTTTCGGAGTATTCAGTCATGTTTGATCTATCGCGTGAACAGGCCCGCCAACATTTCATCCGTGCCTGGCAGCAACGGGAACAACCGATGCAAGATGCACTGGCCAAAAAAATCGTCAACATTGCTTCACAACACCCGGAATACCACCACTGGCTGAGTGAAGAACAATGGCAACAGGATTTTTCACCAGAACAAGACAATCCCTACCTGCACATGTCTCTTCATCTGGCTTTGACTGAACAACTGGATATCGATCAACCACCCGGCATTCGTACTGCGTACCAACGGTTGGCAACCAAATGGCAAGACTCGCACCACGTCCAGCACATCATGATGGACTGCCTGATGCAGACTATCTGGCAATCACAGCGCGACAACACGGAGTTCAGCGTCACAAACTACTTTGACTGCCTGAAGAAAAGCGGTTGATAAAAATCATTAAGGAAGCGCTGATTAACTCCTCCACGAGTCGCGTTGCAGACCAAATTGCGATGATCGCGAGACGAATGACGAAGGTCGTAGCCGGGACTACGATGCCAAGGAGGTCGACGAAGCGAGCGCGCAATTTGGTTGCAACCCGTATGGGACGGGGCTTGGCGGGCGAACTGCCGCGTTGCGCCGCTTGTCAAGGAGAATAACCCTTGACTGCGCGTCGCGCCTTGCATTTCACTCCGCCAAGCCACCGTCGCGACCGTGTGGGAATTAATCAGCGCTTCCCTAAGGAAGAAGGGACGTTTTTGACATTGAAGCGTGCTGACGCCACAAATAACGATAAATGAAGCCTGGAAATGCCATCACCGCAAACATGCAGCCAGTCACGACATAAAATTCCCAGTCCTGATGCTGGGCAGGCTCCACTTTTTGTTCCAGCAAATAACCCGCCAGACCAACCAGTCCGTACAGCAAAATCAGTTCCAGCAACCGCCAGCCAAATGCTTTACGCGGCGTTTTGATCGGAAACACAAACAAAATCCGCTCAAACACAAAAGGCAGGTTAGCGGCAATCATCGCCAACCCCAACAATACTGCGACCGCACTATTCATAATGACCGCTCCACCGCATACAAACAGACCGACATCAACGCCTGAGGCAAAATACCCAACGCCAATACAGCCAACCCGTTGACTCCCATCAATACACGCATGTCCAATGCCGGACGAATGTCGTGCGTATCAACCGGCGCTTCAAAATACATTAATTTGACAATCCGCAAATAATAAAATGCGCCAATCAGCGAGAACATGACGGCGACGACAGCAAGCCAGGTATAACCTGCATTCATCACAGCCTGCAGCACTGCCAATTTGGCATAAAAACCAATCGTCGGCGGTACACCAGCCAACGAAAACATCAACAACAGCATCAGGAAAGCATACCAGGGATTACGCTGGTTCAAGCCCTTGAGATCCTCCAGCCTATCGGCCTCGAAACCGCGCCTGGACAGCAACATAATCATACCGAAACTTCCCAGCCCCGTGATGACATACGCGACCACATAAAACATGGCTGAACTATAACCATCCATGCTGGCGGCAAGAATTCCGAGCAACAGGAAGCCCATATGGGCTATTGTCGAGTAAGCCAACATCCGCTTCAGATTAGTCTGGGCAATGGCGGTAATATTACCGATTGCCATCGATAACACCGACAGAATCACCAGCATCTGCTGCCAGTCGCCCGCCAACGCCACCAAGCCTTGCGCCAGCAAGCGAATGACGAACGCAAAAGCAGCCAATTTGGTAGCAGTGCCAATAAACAATGTCACCGCCGTTGGCGCGCCCTGATAAACATCCGGCACCCACATATGAAAGGGTGCAACCCCAAGTTTGAACGCAATACCTGCAACGATAAACACCAAACCGAACGCCAACACAGTGCTGTTACCCACGCCGGCCTGTAATAACAGCCCAATCTGCGTGATATCCAGTGTGCCCGTAGCGCCATAAATCATCGACATGCCATATAACAACATGCCAGAAGCCAACGCACCCAAAATAAAATATTTCATGGATGCCTCAGCAGCCAGGGCAGAATCACGCTGCATCGCCACCAACGCATACAACGACAGGCTCAATAGCTCCAATCCCATATACAGCGTCAGGAAACTGCTCGCCGAAATCATCACCATCATCCCCAAGGTAGCAAACAACAGCAATGCAAAAAACTCACCCCGAAACATACCGCGCTTGTGCAAATACTGGCGGGAATACACTAGCACTGCCGCAACCGTCACGTACAACACGAGCTTCAGGGTACCTGACAACAAGTCATCGACAAACATGCCATGCATCGTATACGTCGCTGCACCGCCAGTAATCGTCGCGAAACTTAACCAGCCACACCCAAGCAATGCCGCCAAGGTAAGCAAATATGTCACGTGACGGCGACGATCCGACAGGAACAAGTCAAAAATCAAAATGAAACAGGTCGCTGCCAACAAAAATATTTCTGGTAGCATCGGCATCAAGTCGCGAACGGAAAAATTCATGAATATCCCTTTATTATTCTGTGGCGATGGCAATTGGCTATGGCAACTTACTCTGCGCCACATGCGCTAGCAGATTATTGACGGAACTGTGCATAATCTCGGTCAATGGCAACGGATACAGACCCATACCCAGCACAAGCACTGCGAGCACTGCCAACATGAAAAACTCTCTCGGCACCAAATCGCGTAACTTAGCCACTTCGGTTCGCACCACATCACCAAATACAACTCGTTTATACATCCATAATGTATAAGCTGCGCCCAGAATCAATGTGATGGCTGCCAGAAACGCATACCAGAAATTCACTTTCATGGCTGCCATAATCACCATGAATTCACCCACAAATCCGCTCGTACCCGGCAATCCGGCATTCGCCATGGAAAATAACATGAAAAACGCCGCAAAAACTGGCATGACTTTGGCCAAACCACCGTAATCACCGATTTGACGCGAATGTAACCGGTCATACATGACGCCGACCGACAGGAACATGGCAGCCGAAACAAAACCGTGCGAAACCATCTGCACCAACGCCCCTTCCATGCCCAAGGTATTGAACAAAAAAATACCCAAGGTCGCAAAACCCATGTGTGAGATGGATGAATAAGCAATCAACTTTTTCATGTCGGCCTGCACGAGCGCTACCAGGCCGATATACACCACGGCAATCAGGGACAAAGTAATAATAAACCCTGCCATGTAATGACTGGCGTCCGGCACGATGGGCAGAGTAAAACGCAAAAAACCATAAGCGCCAATTTTCAGGGTAATCGCAGCCAGCACCACCGATCCTCCCGTTGGCGCTTCAACGTGGGCATCCGGTAACCAGGTATGCACCGGCCACATCGGCACTTTTACCGCAAACGCCATGAAAAAGGCGATAAACAATAAAATCTGCACAGGCAAGTTCAAGGGTAACGCCTGAAAATCGAGAATCTCGAAACTGCCATTGCATTGGAAAAACAGATAAATAAATGCCACCAACATCAGCAACGAGCCTAACAGCGTATATAGAAAAAATTTGATGGCTGCATATACCCGTCGCGGTCCGCCCCACACACCGATAACCAAAAACAATGGGATCAGCATGGCCTCAAAAAACACGTAAAACAACATGGCATCCAGCGCAGCAAACATCCCGTTAATCAATCCTGACATAATCAGGAATGCTGCCATGTATTGTGATACTTTATTCTGAATGACGCGCCACCCTGCAACCACTACCAACACAGTGGTAAAACTGTTCAGCAACATCAATGGCATGGAAATACCGTCCACACCCAGGTGATAATTGATGTTAAGTGCCGGGATCCAGCTGGAAAATTCCGTGAACTGCATATCGGCGGTCTGCACATTGAACTGGGTATACAAAGGCCACGCGACAAAAAGACCGGCCAACGCCCCGAACAACGCCAGAACGCGTGCCAGTCCCGCCTGGCGATCCGATCCGGTGGCAAGCACCAGTACCCCACTGAGAATGGGTACCCAAATAACAAGGCTCAACAAATGGTGTCCAGCTAACATAACATCCCTATCCGAAATCCTGACCGAGCAGGTTCCTGTTCATTGGTATCGTTCACACACAGCACACACAGCGCACACAGCATTCAGGTCGTGCGCACAAACCAGGTCACCAATGCGAATACACCAATAATCATGGCAAATGCATAATGGTAGATATAACCAGATTGCCAGCGACGGGTCACGGTAGAAAACCAACCCACCACCCGTGCGCTGCCGTTCACAAAAAATCCATCAATCAAGCTGACATCGCCTACTTGCCACAACAAGCGCCCCAATGCCCGCGCACCACCAGAAAAAAACCAGTCATTAAACTCATCAAAGCCATATTTGTTTTCCAGAATGCGATAAATCAGACTAAAGCGCCGCGCCAGCATGGCTGGAATATCTGGTCGCTTCATATAGAAAAACCACGATAATGCCACACCTGACAATGCCAGAAAAAACGGCAGACCGTCCACGCTATGCAGCGCCATTTCACCTGCGCCATGAAATTCGGCCTGCAATTCCGCCATCTCCGGATGCAAGACGCCATTGATAAAAATAGACTGGCCAAAATACCCCCCGAACAGCATGGGTTGAATGGTCACGTATCCAATCAGCAAAGAAGGAATCGCCAGCATGATAAGCGGTAAAGTGACGACCAGCGGTGATTCATGTGGCGCATGAACGTGTCCATGCGCGGCAACCGGTTCATCGTGCGTTCCATGATGATCACCATGAGTAACGTGATGAGCGACGTGCCGAAAACGCTCCTCGCCATGAAACACCAGAAAATACATACGAAATGAGTAGAATGCCGTCACAAACACGCCCGCGACGACAGAAACATACGCAAATGTTGCGCCAGGTGTGCCATGTTCCATCGCCAGACGAGCCACATCGATAATGCTGTCCTTGGAATAAAAACCGGAGAAAAACGGTGTCCCAATCAGTGCCAGTGACCCAACCAGCGATGTCAGCCAGGTAATCGGCATGTATTTACGCAGACCGCCCATATTCCGCATGTCCTGGTCATGGTGCATGCCGATGATGACCGAACCTGCAGCAAGGAACAACAGCGCTTTGAAAAAAGCGTGCGTCATCAGGTGAAACACCGCCACCGAATACGCAGAAGCACCCAATGCCACAGTCATATAACCTAACTGCGATAACGTCGAATAAGCTATCACGCGCTTGATATCGTTCTGGATCATCCCCAAAAAACCCATAAACAGCGCCGTAATGGCGCCAATGACCAGCACAAAAGATAATGTGGCCTGCGACAACTCGAACAGCGGCGACATCCGTGTCACCATGAAAATACCTGCCGTCACCATCGTCGCTGCGTGAATCAATGCGGAAATCGGCGTCGGGCCTTCCATCGAATCTGGCAACCAGACATGTAACGGAAACTGCGCTGATTTACCCATCGCTCCCACAAACAACAAGAAAGTTATCAATGTAATCAGCGAGATGTGCTGACCTGGCCACAAACTGATGCCTTGGCTGGCAAGACTGGTGGCCTGCGCAAACACCGCCTCGTAATCCAGCGTACCGGTATGGGCGAGAATGAGCGCAATACCCAACACAAAACCAAAATCGCCCACACGGTTCACCAGGAATGCTTTCAGATTGGCATAAATCGCCGTAGGACGCGTATACCAGAACCCGATCAGCAAATAAGACACAAGACCAACCGCCTCCCAACCAAAAAACAGTTGCAGAAAATTGTTGGCCATCACCAAAATCAACATGGAAAAGGTAAATAACGAGATATAGCTGAAAAAGCGCTGATAACCGTCATCATCGTGCATATAACCGATGGTATACACGTGCACCATCAATGAAACAAATGTAACAACCAGCATCATCATCGCTGTCAACGGATCAATCAAAAACCCCACCTGAAGACGTAAATCCCCGGAAGTAAGCCAGGTATACACCGCGCCATTGAACACATGGCCTGCCTGTACATCGCGGAAAATCAGCCAGGACGCCCAGCACGATGTCGCCACACCAAGGATCGTCACCGCGTGTGACAGGGTGCGCCCGATCAGACGACCAAACAGTCCGCTAACGATGGCGCCAAGCAAAGGCGCTAACGGAACCAGCAAATACAGTTTTTGCATATCTGTCATAATATTATCCTACCGGTCTGAATGCCGGTATCAACCTTTCAAATGATCCAGATCGTCGACATGGATGGTTCGCAACTTGCGAAACAATACCACCAGAATCGCCAGTCCGATTGCAGACTCGGCGGCGGCCACCGTCAAAATGAAAAAAACAAATATCTGTCCGGCCGGATTGCCCAGAAAATGAGAAAACGCCACAAAATTCAGATTGACGGCCAACAGCATCAACTCGATTGCCATCAACAGGATGATCAGATTCTTGCGGTTCAAGAATATACCCAGCACGCTGATGGAAAACAGCATCGCGCCTAAAATCAGATAGTTCGATAATGACACCACTCGTTTCTCCCCGAATCACAATGCTTAGGTCTTGGTAGATGAAGGCTTCTCGGCCGGCATTTGCATCATGCGTACACGTTGTTCTCGTTTAACCTTGACTTGACGGGCAGGATCTTGGTAACGGGTATTTTTGCGTCGACGCATCGTCAAGGCAATGGCCGCAACGATGGCCACAACGAGTATCACGGCTGCCAGTTCAAAAGGATACACATAATCCGTATACAACAAGCGTCCAAGTTCACGGGTGTTGCTGTAACCTGCGGGATGCGGTTGTGGAGACGGCACGATGGACAGACCAAATGTACGACTGCCCAGCACCACCGTCATTTCCAGCGCCAGCATGGCAGACACAAAACCCGCCAGGGGCAAATATTGCCAAAAGCCTTCCCGCAAGCGATCAAGGTTGATATCCAGCATCATCACCACGAACAAAAACAATACCATCACCGCACCGACATAAACCATCACCAGCGCAATGGCCAAAAACTCCGCTTCCAGCGTCAACCAGATACCCGCCGCGCTAAAAAATGCCAACACCAGAAACAGCGCCGCATGCACAGGATTCCGTGTGGTCACCACCCGAAAACCGGCAAACAGCAAAATTACCGACAGCATGTAAAAAACACCGGTTAAGAAATTCATCGCATATCACTCATTAAATTAGCGGTATTTCGCATCCTGCGCTCGGGCAGCTGCAATCTCGGCTTCATATTTGTCGCCAATCGCCAACAATTGTTGTTTGTTGTAATACAACTCGCTACGTTTTTCGGCGTGGTACTCAAAAATATGCGTCTCCACGATAGAATCCACCGGACAGGATTCCTCGCAAAGCCCGCAAAAAATACACTTGCTCAAATCGATATCGTATCGGGTCGTGCGCCGTGTACCATCGTCGCGCAATTCGGACTCGATGGTAATCGCCATCGCAGGGCAAACAGCCTCACACAATTTGCAGGCAATACATCGTTCTTCGCCATTCGGATAACGACGTAATGCATGCAAGCCACGAAAACGCACCGATTGTGGAGTTTTCTCTTCGGGAAACTGCACCGTGATTTTGCGTGCGAACAGATGCCGTCCGGTCAATGCCATGCCGCGCAACAGTTCGAACAACAAAAAACTGGAAAAAAACCGCCTGACTGCTTTCATTTATCTTCCTTCCCTCGCGTCAGTGCACCAAAAATGCCAGTGGCGTCTGCATGACAGCACCTACAACCACTACCCACACCAGCGTAATCGGAATAAACACTTTCCAGCCCAAACGCATAATCTGATCGTACCGATAACGGGGAAAAGTCGCCCGAAACCATAAAAACAGAAACAAAACAAAGGCGACTTTTGCCAACAACCAAAAAATACCGGGAATCCAGTTGAACGGCGCGATATCAAACAAAGGGTACCAGCCGCCCAGAAACAAAATCGACGTCAACGTGGCGACCAAAATCATATTGGCGTATTCGGCCAGAAAGAATATTGCAAACGCCATGCCGGAATATTCGACATGAAACCCTGCCACGATTTCCGATTCGCCTTCTGCCACATCAAAAGGCGCACGGTTTGTTTCCGCAACACCCGCAATCAGATACACCAGAAACATCGGAAACAAAGGTAGCCAGTACCAGTTCAGCAAGCCGCCATGCTGCGCATTGACAATATCGACCAGATTCAGGCTGTGTGCTGCCATCAGCACACCCACCAACGCAAAGCCCATGGCAATTTCGTATGAAACAATCTGGGCTGCCGAACGCAACCCACCCAAGAAAGCGTACTTCGAGTTTGACGCCCAACCTGCAATAATCACCCCGTAAACGCCCATGGACGTAATCGCCATGATATACAACAAACCGGCATCCACATTCGCCAGCACCATCTGTGGAGAAAACGGCACCACCGCCCAGGCAGCCAGTGCCGGTGCAATGGTCAACACCGGGGCCAGCACAAACAGAAACTTGTTGGACCCGCTGGGAATGATGATTTCTTTCATCAACAGTTTCACCGCGTCGGCAATCGGCTGCAACAAGCCTTTGAAACCGACGCGATTGGGTCCTATCCGGACCTGCATGTAACCGATGACTTTGCGTTCAGCGTATGTCAGATACGCCACAGCCAGCATCAACGGCACCACGAGCGCAACGATGCGCACCAGCGTCCAGACACCTGGCCATGCCCAGCCAAACAGATGTTGCCAATAACTCAATTCCATCATGACACGCGCTCCACGCTGATTGCACCCATCATGGCACCCAACCCGGCATATTCGGCAACCCCTGCCGCCACACGCACACAATGAGGCGCCAGTTGTGTATCCGCTGTCAATACCACGTCGCAGACAGCATCATTCTGACGCACTCGCACATGCGCGCCAGAAACAATCCCTATGCCAGCAAGCACATCCGGATGCGCCGATGCAAAAACACCATCTGTTCGCTGCAACACCTCTGCCCGCCGCACCAGCGCATCTGTCCGGTATGGCGGCACATCGCCAACACGTGTCAACCCTTCGGTCATGACCACACCATCAAAACGAAGACTGGACAATCCATTGCTCAATGCTCCATCCGGCAAGTCGCCGGTCGGCAGCAATGCTCGCCGTACGCTGTCCACATCGTCGTAATCAAACCCGGACAAACCCAGCATCGTACCCAGCACACGCAGCACTTTCCAAGCCGGACGCGCTTCCTGCAGAGGCATCGCAGCACCATGAAAACTTTGCACGCGGCCTTCCATATTGACAAACGCACCTGCTGTCTCACTAAAGGGCGCGATCGGCAACAAAATATCTGCCCAATCGGCTTGCGCGGGTTTCCACGCCGCCAGACCAATCACCAATCCGGCTTTTTTCAATGCCGCCAACGTCTTGGCAGGATCATGACTGTCAAGTTCTGGTTCCAACCCCAACACGAGATAGGCTTTACGTGGACTATCCACCATATCGGCAAAAGACATGTCCCCCTGACCAGACGGCACAGCACCGGCAACCCATGCGCCAACACTATTGGCCGCCTCTGACAAGATACCCAATGTCGCACCTGACATCTGCGCAATGGCCAAGGCCAATGTATGAACATCGCCCCATGCAGAATGGTGCAGGGCAAGATTACCAAGCAGCACAGCCTTGCGCTCACCGCTCATCAGCTCTTCTGCCATGGCTTGTGCGACAGAATCCGGCTCAATGCCGCTCAGACCGGCAACCAGACCTTCCGGTACAGCTTTGCCACTCTTCGCCGCCAAGGCAACCAGAACCCCGGCCAGGTGTTGTACCATCGCCTGAGGTGGAACAATCGCCTTATGGGTGACCGGCATCAACAACTCATCATCAATCGGATTGATGAGCATGAAACGCGCACCATGTCGTACCGCCACACGCAAACGGTGTGCAATCAATGGTTGCTCCTGCCGCAAACGCGAACCGATCAGCAATACACGATCCAGATGATTCAAATCAGCGATTGGCATACCCAGCCAAAGTGCCCCGCATTGCGCACCATCGCGACTAAAATCGGTCTGTCTGGGACGGGCATCCACCGCACGAGAACCAAGACCACGCAACAATTTCTGGAAAAGATACAGCTCTTCAAGAGTTTGGTGCGGGCTCGCCAGACCACCCAGCGGATTTTCACCATGTTGCCGGATATCCCTGATGCCATTCGCAGCGGCTTCGAGCGCTACCTGCCAATCCACTTCGCGCCAGACACCTTCCTGCTTGATCATTGGTCGCGTCAAACGTTCAGGCGAGTTCAACCCCTCATAAGAAAAGCGGTCGCGATCCGGCAGCCAGCATTCATTGATGGCTTCATTTTCCAGAGGCAATACACGCATCACCCGACCATTTTTGACCTGTACGACCAGATTGCTGCCCAAGCCATCATGCGGACTGACCGAACGACGCCGCGACAACTCCCAACTGCGTGCCGTATAACGAAAAGGCTTGCTGGTCAGCGCGCCTACCGGACACAGATCAATAATATTGCCGGACAACTCCGAATCAATGGTGCGACTGATGAAAGGCATGATTTCCGAATGCTCGCCACGCCCAATCTGCCCCATCTCCATGATCCCGGCGATTTCCTGACCAAATCGCACGCAACGGGTGCAGTAAATACAGCGCGTCATATCCGTTGCCACCAATGGCCCCAAATCTTTTTCTGTGACAACGCGCTTGACTTCTTGATAACGTGCCTGACTGCCGCCATACCCAACCGCCAGATCCTGCAATGAGCACTCTCCGCCCTGATCGCATATCGGACAATCCAGTGGATGATTGATCAACAGGAATTCCATCACCCCCTTCTGTGCCTTGATGGCATATTCCGAGCGAGTCATGACTTTCATGCCATCCGTGACCGGTGTTGCACAGGCCGGCAGCGGCTTGGCTGCTTTTTCAACCTGAACCAGACACATACGGCAATTGGCGGCAATCGACAACTTTTTATGATAACAAAAATGAGGAATGTAGATACCCACCTGGTTGGCAGCATCCATAATGGTGCCCCCGGCAGGGGTATTAATTTTTTTTCCGTCGATTTCAATTTCAAGCATTTTTTCACCTAAACCATGCAGTTGCCATGTTCGATATGGTACTCGAACTCGTGTCGGTAATGCTTGAGCATTGCCTGAACCGGCGCTGCCGCCGCATCCCCCAATGCACAGATCGTCCGTCCGCCAATATTGTGCGCCACATCATCCAGCAGCGCCAAATCTTCCTCGCGCCCTTGCCCATGCTCTATCCGGTGCACCACACGATACAACCAACCCGTCCCTTCACGACATGGCGTGCATTGCCCGCAAGATTCTTCAAAGTAAAAATACGACAACCGCTCCAAGGCCTTCACCATGCAAACGGTATCGTCCATGATGATCACGGATCCGGCCCCCAAAGCCGATCCCGCCTTGGCAATCGAATCATAATCCATGGTACATTGCATCATGATGTCTGCGGGCAATACCGGTGTCGATGAACCGCCGGGAATGCATGCCTTGAATGTGCGCCCACCACGAATACCACCGGCCATTTCCAGCAATTCGGCAAACGGCGTGCCCATATGAATTTCATAATTCCCTGGTTTGTTCACATGACCCGAGACGGAAAATATTTTTGTCCCGCCATTGTTCGGCTTGCCCAATTCCAGAAATTTTTGCCCTCCTTCCCGAATGATGTACGGAATACTGGCAAAAGTTTCTGTATTATTAATTGTGGTCGGCTTGCCATATAAACCAAAACTGGCCGGAAATGGTGGCTTGAACCGTGGCTGCCCTTTTTTCCCCTCGATGGATTCAAGCAAAGCGGTTTCTTCGCCGCAAATATATGCACCATACCCATGGTGGTTGAACAAATCAAAACAAAAATCCGTACCCAGAATGTTCGACCCTAGAAAGCCGGCAGCCCGCGCTTCTTCGAGCGCTGCTTCCATGCGTTCGTATGCGTGCCAAATTTCACCGTGAATATAATTGTAACCACGCTTTACTCCCATGGCATACGCAGCAATGGCCATCCCTTCTATCAATGCATGGGGATTGAGCATCAGAATATCACGATCTTTGAATGTACCAGGCTCACCCTCATCGGAATTGCACACCAGATATTTTTCACCCTGATAGTGACGTGGCATGAAGCTCCACTTGAGCCCGGTCGGAAAGCCTGCGCCACCACGACCGCGCAAAGCGGATTTTTTCACTTCGGCAATAATGGCCTCAGCAGACATGGGTTCAGTCAACACCTTACGCAAAGCGGTATAACCACCATGCATAACATACGTGTCCAGCTTCCAGGATTCTGGAAGATGGGCTGTATTGAAAACCACTTCGCCACCCACGATTACCATATCGTCATTCCTCAATCACCCGCAAGACAATGCGCCAACGATCCATTTGGTCTGTCGACCGTTCATATCAATCTTGTGACAGCATGTTTTGGCAAACCATTGCAATAAACCCAACAGGCTGCCACCCGCTAGTTCTTCTCCAGTTTCAGCGCGTCGATCAATTGATCAACCTTTTCTCGTGTCAATCCTGTTTCCATCCGGTGATTATTCACCGTGCACAAAGGCGCATCACAACAAGCTCCCATGCATTCACCTTCTTTCAAGGTAAATGCGCCATCTCCTGTCGTCTCGCCAAATTCGCATTCAAGACGTTGTTTCAGATATGTCGCAATTTCTGGCGCACCCATCAACATGCAGGAAATATTGGTGCACAGGGTAATTTTGTATTTTCCAACAGGTTGCGTATCGTACATGTTGTAAAACGTCGCCACTTCATACACGGCAATCGCCGGCATGCCAAGGTACTGCGCAACGAATTCAATCAATTCAGGCGACAACCAACCCTTCTCGACCTGAGCGACGCGCAAAGCAGACATAACAGCCGACTGACGCTGATCATGCGGATATTTGGCGATTTCCCGATCAATCTGCACAAGTGATGCCGGTGTCAACATGAAGCTTCCCCTGTCAAAATTCACACTCCATTCGT
>JAJYHV010000051.1 GCA_021790515.1 Pseudomonadota bacterium | reverse complement strand
CGGCCAGAGCGTAAGTTTCGTCGTTTGCAGTTAAACGATTTCGGTTGGATTTACGAGGTAATCCGTCCTCGGTATGCACTGCTCTGCTTTGCAACCCACGTCGAAGCCAGGTCGCCCCCTATCGTAGCTGGTAGAGTATGAAATCTGATAAAAGTTTCATTTTTCTATTTGAAACGTATCTCTTGAACTATTTCTCTTGAAATATAAAATATATCTCGAGCAGCAAGGCTGTTCATTGTATGGCTTTTACGGAGATTAGTCCAGCCAGTTGAGGATGTCGGTAGGTTGTGCGACGGAGCCGTCGGCATACCAACTGCGTGGATCGTCGTTTGGGCCGATGTAGCCATATTCAGCGATGATGGCGGACATGTTGCAGGCGTGGGCGGCAACGATATCCCGTTCGGCATCTCCGACATACAGGCAGATTTCTGGTGGCAGGCCGATCTGGTTGCAGGCAAGGAGAAGTGGGTCGGGGTGGGGCTTGAGGTTGGTACAACTGTCACCGTGGATGATGCAGGCGGCGCGTGTGGTGAGGTTGAGGTGGTCAAGCAGCGAGTAGGTGAGCCAGCCGGGTTTGTTGGTGACGATGCCCCATAAAATGTGGCGGGTTTCGAGTTCTTGTAATAGTTCGACCATGCCGGGAAATAGTGTGCTGTGTTGGTTGGCATGACGTTCGAACAGGTCGAGGTATTCTTCACGCAGGGGGTTGAAAGCGGGGTGTGTGGTAGAGATGCTAAAACCGATTTGCAACAGGCCTGCGGTGCCATGCGATGCATAGGGCCGAACAAGCGGGAAGGGTAGTTCGGGTAAGCCATGCAGACTGCGTTGCAGGTTTAGCACGCCGACGAGGTCGGGTGCGGTGTCAACCAGTGTGCCGTCCAGGTCAAACAGGATTGCGTCAGGCATGGTGACGGCAGGCAATCAGGTAATTGACAGAGGTGTCTGGTCCCAGCGAGTAGTGTTTGTGTAAGGGGTCGTATTGCATGCCAACGAGTTTTTCCGCGTCAAGGCCAACGCTGCGGGCGTGCCGCAGAAGTTCTGCTGGTGTGATGAATTTGTTCCAGGTATGTGTGCCACGCGGCAGAAGATTCAGGATATATTCTGCGCCAACGATGGCGTACAGGAATGATTTGAAATTTCGATTTAATGTTGAGAAAAACACCATGCCGTCCGGTTTGGCGAGTGTGGCGCAAGCGCGCACCACCGAGGCGGGGTCTGGTACGTGTTCAAGCATTTCCATGCAGGTGACGACATCGAATTGTGCTGGATGCGCCGCTGCCATGTCTTCAACGGAAATATATTGATAATCGACCTGGATACCGGATTCCAGACCGTGCAGTGTTGCAATCTTGAGGGATTTTTGTGCCAGATCAATGCCGGTGACTTGCGCGCCACGGGTTGCCATGGATTCAGCGAGGATGCCGCCACCGCAACCGACATCGAGGACGGTTTTGCCATTCAGGTTGGCGGCATGGTCGATAAAATCCAGTCGCAGCGGGTTGATGTCGTGCAACGGTTTGAATTCACTGTTGGGGTCCCACCATTTGTTGGCCAAGGCGCTGAATTTGTCGAGCTCTGCCGCATCGCTGTTTATCATGTGGGACTCCTTGTCGTGCGATTTCTATATTATTTTGTCCAAACCTGCCTGCATCAAACCTGCCTGCATCAAACCTGCCTGCATCAAACCTGCCTGCATCAAACCTGCCTGCATCAAACCTGCCTGCATCAAACCTGCCTGCATCAAACCTGCTTACATCAAACTTGTGCACCATTGTTGCTGACACCGGTCTTGCTGGCAACGGGTTTGATGAAGTGTTCGCGTTTGACTCCGAGCATCAGGAGCAGAGGAGAGGCAACGAGCACTGAGGAGTAGATGCCGAACAGGATGCCGATGGTGAGCGCCAGCGCGAAATTGTGCAGTGCATCGCCACCGAATAACAGCATGGACAGTACCATGGTTTCTGTCATGCCGTGGGTAATGACTGTACGACTCATGGTGGTGGTAATCGCATTGTCGATGATTTCCGGGATGGCAGTTTTACGCATTTTGCGCAGATTTTCACGAATTCTGTCGAAGACAACGACGGATTCGTTGACAGAGTAGCCGAGGACGGCCAGCACGCCAGCCAGTACGGTAAGGTTGAACTCCCATTGAAAAAAGGCGAAGCAACCCAGAATGATGACAACGTCGTGAATGTTGGCGATGATGGCGGCCAGAGCAAAACGCCATTCGAAACGCAGGGCAAGGTAGATGAGGATGCCGCCAGCCACGACCATCAATGCCAGTGCGCCATTGTCGTATAGTTCTTGCCCGACCTGCGGGCCAACAAAATCCACTCGGCGCAGGCTGACGGCGGGGTCAATCGTTTTGAGCGCACTGATGACGATTTCGCTGGTTTTGCCGTTATTGTGGATATCTTTTACGGGCAGGCGAATGAGAATGTCGTTGCTGGCGCCAAAAATTTGTACTGTGGCGTTGTGGATATTGGATTGCTCGAGTTTCTGCCGGATTTGATCGGTATGGACGGGTTGGGTGAACACGGTTTCGATGACAGTGCCGCCGGTAAAATCGATGCCAAGATTGAGTCCTTTGGCGGTTAGCGCCCAGATGGCGAACAGAAAGGTAAGCAGTGAGATGGCGGTAGTGATTTTCCCATAACGCATGAACGGGATATCGTGTTTGATGCGAAAAAATTCCATGGCCGACCTCTTAAATGGAAACGCTGGACAGACGATGACGCCGTCCGTAAACCAGATTTGCCAGCGCTCGCGAAATGGTGACAGCGCTGAACATGGAGGTCATGATGCCAAGGCAGAATACCATGGCAAAGCCTCGTACCGGCCCTGAACCGAGCCAGAACAGTGCGACACCGGCGATGAACGTAGTGATGTTGGAGTCCAGAATCGTTCCCCATGCGCGGTCATAACCGGCGTGAATGGCTGCTTGCGGTGTTGTGCCAAGGCGCAGTTCTTCACGAATACGTTCGTTAATCAGCACGTTGGCGTCGATGGCCATACCTAGTGTCAGTGCGATACCCGCCATGCCGGGCAGGGTGAGGGTGGCCTGCAGCAGTGAGAGCAAGGCAATGAGCAGAATACCGTTGCACAGCAGTGCCAGCGCAGAGAAAATACCGAACATGCGGTAATACAGCATCATGAAGCTGATGACGACGATGAAGCCCCACAAATTGGAATGGAAGCCTTTACGGATGTTGTCTACACCGAGGCTTGGACCGACGGTGCGTTCTTCAACGATGTCCATGGGAGCCGCCAATGCGCCGGCGCGTAACAGCAAAGCAACATCGGAGGCTTCCTGGGGTGATTCCATGCCGGTAATCTGGACACGGCCGCCGCCAATCTCTTCACGAATCACTGGAGCGGTAATGACTTCGCTCTTGTTTTTTTCCACCAGCAGGATGGCCATGCGCTTACCCACGTTATCGCGGGTCAGGTCGCGAAAGATGCGCGCGCCGCGAGCGTCGAGGTTGACATGCACGGCGGGTTGTCCGCTTTGCTGTTCAAAACCGGGTGAGGCATCGGTGATGTAATCGCCGGTCAGCAAGACAGTTTTGTTGACCAGAATCGGCATGCCGTTGCGTTCCGTGTACAAGTCGTCATCGAACGGTACTTGGCCTTGCACGGCAGCGGCAATGTCGTGCGTATCATCAACCATGCGGATTTCCAGGCTGGCGGTACGCCCCAGAATTTCCTTGGCCTTGGCTGTATCTTGCACGCCCGGTAATTCGACGACGACACGGTCAGCGCCTTGTTGCTGAATGACAGGTTCTGCCACGCCGAGTTCATTCACCCGGTTACGCAAGGTGGTGATGTTTTGTTGCACGGCATTTTCCTGCAGACGTTTGAGTGCGTCGGCACGCAGGGTGGCTTGCAGGATAAAATCGCCGGGCAGGTTTTGTTCGGTGAGTTGCAAATCCGGATAGTTGTTGCCAATGAAACGCGATGCTTCGCTGCGTGTTGTTGCGTCGGCAAAGTGCAGGGTAACACCGTTGGTATTGTTGTCAATGCCTGTATAGTGAATGCGTTGCTCACGCAATTGGCTGCGCAGGTCGTTGGTGTTGCGCTGCAGGGTTTTGGTGAGCACAGCCTGCATATCGACCTGTAACAGAAAATGCACACCACCACGCAGGTCAAGGCCAAGATACATGGGTTTGGCGCCAATGGCGGTCAGCCACGCGGGTGAAGCAGGAACCAGATTCAGCGCAATGCTGTAACCGTCACGAAAGCGGCTTTGTAGTACATCTTTGGCTTTGAGTTGCGTGTCAGTGTTGGGTAGTCGTACCAGTACAGTGTTTCCGGATAGCGTAACGCGGCTGTCGTCGAGATGGGCGGCATGCAGTTCGTCCGCCACTTCCTGTTGTAGCGTGGCATCGGCTTTGAATGCTGCGCGCGTTGGCGAGATTTGCACTGCCGGCGATTCACCGAACAGGTTGGGCAGACTATATATAATGCCAATCAGCAGGATGATGCCAATCAGCAGGTTTTTCCAGAGCGGGAAACGATTCATGGTGGAATAGTGGCGATAGGTTTACAGATCTTTGATAGTGCCTTTGGGCAATATGGATTGTACAGCCGATCTTTGGATGTTGGTGACGAGGCCAGGTGCGATTTCCAGCCCGATGAATTGCTCGCTGACTTTGACGATGCGCCCCACCTGACCGCCGCTGGTAATGACTTCATCTCCTTTTTGCAGGGCGGCAACCATTTTGGCCTGTTCTTTGCTGCGCGCCATTTGAGGGCGGATGATCATGAACCAGAACAAGGCAAAAATGACGATTAACGGCAAAAAACTAATGAGCGTGTCGGTCGGGCTTGGATTGGCTGCACCGGCAGCCCAAGCATTACTGATAAACATGGCGAAACTCCATCATTCAATAAAGTGCGCCGATTTTAGCACGTTCGCGCCCGTTGCTCATGAAAATGCGCAATAAATGCTGGCAGGCGCTGTTGTTCGATTGCCGCGCGCAATCCCGACATCAATTGTTGATAATAATGCAGATTATGCCAGGTGGCCAGGCGTGCGCCCAGTATTTCGCCGCAACGAATCAAATGGTGTAAATAAGCGCGGCTGAAATGCTGGCAAGTATAACAGCCACATTCTTCATCTATCGGGGTTGTATCGCACTGAAAGCGGGCGTTTTTGATGCGAATGTCACCATGACGGGTAAACAGGATGCCATGACGGGCGTTGCGGGTCGGTAAGACACAATCGAACATGTCAATACCTTGTTGTACGGCCGAGACGATGTCTTCGGGGGTACCCACGCCCATCAAATAGCGTGGTTTGTCTACAGGTAATCGAGGTGCTGTGTGGCGTAGAATACGTTGCATGTCTGCTTTGGGTTCCCCTACACTCAAACCACCGATGGCATACCCATCAAACGCCATGTCGATGAGTGTTTGCGCGGATTCTGAACGCAGGTCCTCAAACATGCCGCCCTGTACGATGCCAAACAGAGCGTTCGGGTTGCCTTCGTGCGCGCGTTTTGAGCGTTCTGCCCAACGCAGGGACAGACGCATGGATTCGGCTGCTGCCGAATGTTCGGCCGGGTAGGGCGTGCATTCGTCAAAAATCATCACGATATCGGAATTCAGGATTTTTTGAATCTGCATCGATATTTCTGGTGTCAGGAACAATTTGTCACCATTGAGCGGCGAGCGGAATCTCACGCCTTCTTCCGAGATTTTGCGCAAGGCGCCCAAGCTATACACTTGAAATCCGCCTGAATCAGTCAGAATCGGCTGTTGCCAGTCCATGAAACGGTGCAAGCCGCCGTGTGCAGCAATGACATCGAGCCCAGGGCGTAACCACAGGTGGAACGTATTGCCCAACACGATGTGTGCATCGATGCGTTGAAGTTCCTCCGGCGACATCGCCTTGACGGTGCCATACGTGCCAACCGGCATGAAAGCAGGTGTCTCCACATTGCCGTGCATGAGTTGGAGTGTGCCGCGTCTGGCAGCGCCATCGGTTTGGTGTAAGGTGAAGTTCATGGTATGTGTGGCGAGATATGGTTGGTGACTCAGTCGGTTGTGCCGTTGGCAGCGCATTCAATCAGCATGGCGTCACCATAACTGAAAAACCGATAGCGCTGTGCGATGGCATGAGCGTATGCCCGATGCATGAATGCTGTGCCGGCAAATGCGCTTACCAACATGAATAATGTTGATTTGGGGAGATGAAAATTGGTCAGCAGGCGGTCGACAATCTGAAACCGGTAACCCGGTGTGATGAAAATGCAGGTTTCATTGTCACCAGCCATCACCTGGCCATTTTGCGCGGCAGCTTCCAGCGCACGCAGGCTGGTCGTGCCGACAGCGACGATGCGCCGGTTTTCTTGACGGGCAAAATTGATGGTTTCCGCAGCATGTGTTGAAATCCGGTAATGCTCGCTGTGCATGACATGTTGCGAAATATCATCTACCCGTACCGGTTGAAAGGTCCCTGCGCCAACATGCAGCGTCAGATTGACGCGTATCACACCGCCGGCATCGAGCCGTTGCAGCATGGCTTCGTCGAAATGCAGTCCGGCTGTGGGTGCCGCCACAGCACCCGGATGACGGGCGTAAACTGTCTGGTAACGCGCTTCATCGTCGATTTGTGGCGCTCTTTCAATATAAGGCGGTAATGGCAACTTGCCATGCTGTTCCAGGAAGTCAAGGATATCGCCATCGATATGAACATGGTATAAATCTGCCTCGCGCGCCACAACCTGTAAAACGACATCGGCAACATGAATATTGCTTCCCGTCTTTGGTGCATGGCTGGCACGAATGAAGCATAAGGCATCTTGTTCGCCAAGGATTCTTTCTATCAGCAATTCAACATGCCCACCAGACTCTTTCTGGCCATGAAGCCGCGCCTTGATGACGCGGGTATCATTGAATACCATCACATCGCCCGGGCGAATTTCCTGACACAGGTCAGAAAACTGTTTGTCCGCCAGCAGGTTTTCGTTTGGCATGGCATGCAGCAACCGGCTGGCGCCGCGCTGTTCAGGCGGAAACTGGGCAATCAATTCTGGCGGCAGATCGAAATCAAAATCACGTGTATACATGGTCATGAAATGGCTGAAAACGGACGATGATGCCAGACTAAGCAGGTTTGCTCAAGTTCGAGAGCCAGGTAAAGGGTGGCCGTCTGGAACAACGGCCCCGGATTACGATTCGAGGTAAAAATGGTCG
>JAJYHV010000056.1 GCA_021790515.1 Pseudomonadota bacterium | reverse complement strand
CTTCCCTAATTGCCGTTTCGTTTTATTAAGCGGATAATGGCTGCTTAGTAACAATTCATTAACAGGCAATCAAAAATTGGATTTTTCTTTTTTTTCCCGCAAAAAAAAATCAGGCAACGAAATGGCTGCGCCGGTACTTGCAAAGCCAAAGGGGCGAGAACTGGCTATTGCACAAATCGAACAAGAGCCGCTCATTGAACAGTCTTTCGATCTGGAATCGCCGGACACCTTGATTGAAGTCACGGAAATCGCCGCCAATTTTCCACCTGGCGTGGAAGATGCCGCCATTCTGTACGCCAATGGACGCAGCAACGATGCCGTTGACCTGTTGCAAATGTTTTTGCTGCAAAAACCCGATGAAGATATTTTATGGTTGCTCTTGTTCGACCTGTACCAAATCAGCGGACAAAAAAACGCTTTTGAACAACTGGCGCTTGATTACGCCGTCAAACGCGAACAATCACCACCTGCGTGGCGTGAAAAACAAACGGCCACATCATCCGGCAAACCGGCGTCACCCATATCACTCCACTCGGCAACTACCGGCAACAGTGGTCAACTGTTCAGCCTGAAGGGTGCTCTGGACGAACAACTGGGCGAACGCATCCACCTGATGCTGGAGTCAGCCCGCTTCGGCACCATGCAACTCGATTTATCCGGTATCCAGAGTGCTTCGCCGCAGGGATGCCAATTGTTGCAAAAAGCATTGCAAGAACTGCAACAACGCCAGGTACAACTACAACTGGCCAGCGGGGCCCTGATTGGCTTGCTGCAACACTACATCGAAAAAAAGGAAACCATTGCGTCGGAATACTGGCTGCTCTTGATGCAGCTTTACCAAATGCAAGGCAAAATGACCGAATTCGAAAACGTGGCAATTGATTATGCCATGCAATTCGAAGTCTCCCCCCCGTCATGGGAAAAACCAAAACAACCCGCACAACTGGTGGCCCCCCTGCTGGTAGAGGACGAACTTGCCGTCAATCCGGATACATTTGCCCTGCACGGCGTCATCGGCAGCAAAAGTGTCTCTTTGCTGAATGAATTCAAAGAATTTGCGCTACAGCGCAACGACATTACGCTGGATATGTCCGACGTGGACCGCATCGAATTTTCCAGCGTCAGCATCCTGATGGACGCCCTGATGCAACTATCCGTCAAAAGCAAGCAGGTTACCATCGTCCATGCCAACATGCTGGTGTACGTTTTGCTGGTGGTAATGGGCATCGACCAAATCGTCACCGTCGCGGGCAATCAAACCCACCCCCCACTCTTCAACCGCTAAGGAAGCGCTGATTTATTCCTCCCTAAGGAGCCTTGCCCGATTACCGCATCAACTCCCGCATGGCGGTTTTCAAGCTGGCAAACAGTTTGGGGTGATGCTTCTCTTGCGTGGCAAGCAGCATCTTCATTTCCTGCCGCGCCGTTGGCTGTGCAAAACATGCTGGACAATTCTCTTCGATGACCGGCAAACCAGCCATTTTGGCAAAGCTTGCTGTTTGCCTTTCCCGCACGTACACCAATGGCCGTATGACGCGAATATCCCCCACATCATTGACATAATTGGCCTTCATGGTACGCAATTTGCCACCAAAAAACTGCGACATGAGCAAGGTTTCAGCCAGATCATCCAGGTGTTGCGCCAACGCCAGCACATTATAGTTCTGTTCCCGCGCCACACGGTATAAGATGCCGCGCCGCAACCGCGAGCAATAGGCACAAAAAGAATCTCCGCTCATGCTGGATTTGGCCGACTCGACTATCGGTTGCTGCTCCAGCCAATAAGGCACATCCAGTCCTCGCACATACGGCTCCAGCACGCCCGGGTCAAATCCTGACGATTGCGGGTCGACCGTACACACCCCCAATGCAAAACGCACTGGCGCGCGTTGTTGCAAATCCAGCAGAATATGCAACAGGCTCAACGAATCCTTGCCGCCGGACAATCCAAGCAAAATACGGTCGCCATCGCGTATCATGTCAAAATCGCCGATGGCGCGCCCTACTGCGCTGCGCAGGGAATGTGGAGGAAAAACCCGCTCAATTGGCGATGACATGGGCACCTGTCTCATGAAACTGCATCTGATACAACCGGGCATACGCTCCCTGACGCGCCAACAACTCGGCATGGCGACCCGTTTCCACAATTTCACCGTGTTGCATCACCACAATGCAGTCCGCATTTTCAATGGTAGACAACCGATGCGCAATGACCAGCGTGGTGCGCCCGCGCATCAGGGTTTCCAGCGCCGCCTGCACATGGCGTTCTGACGCATTGTCCAGCGCCGAAGTGGCCTCATCCAGAATCAACACAGGCGCATCCTTGAGCAACGCTCGTGCAATCGCAATCCGTTGCCGTTCCCCCCCCGACAATTTGACGCCATTCTCTCCGACTGGTGTTTGCAAACCTTGCGGCATGGCCCGGATGAAATCCCAGGCATGCGCGGCTTCTGCCGCATGGATGATATCGGCTTCGCTCGCACCAGCCTGATTGCCATATGCAATATTGGCCGCAATGGTATCATTGAACAACACGACGTCCTGCGACACCAGCGCAATATTACGCCGCAGACTGTCCAACGTAAACGTGCCGATGTCATGCCCATCCAGTAAAATATGCCCGGCATTCGGATGATAAAAACGCGGTAACAAATTGACCAGACTGGTCTTGCCGCTACCGGAAGCGCCCACCAATGCCACGGTTTCTCCCGGCGCAATATCCAGTTGAATATGCAGCAATGCCGCCCGTGGTTTCTCTGGATAATACAAGCTGACGTCATCAAACACGATATGACCACGCGCACGACCCAACTGTCGCGTACCGGTGTCGATTTCCGTCGTACTGTCAATCAGTTCGAATACCACCTCAGCCGCCGCCAGTCCGCGCTGCAATTGCTCATTGATGCCAGTCAGGCGTTTGACTGGTCCAAAAATCATCAGCATGGCCACCATATATGACACAAAACCACCGACAGTCAATGCTCCAGCCAATGCCTGCCGGGTAGCGATATACACGACCAGCGCCACGCCAAAGGCGGCGACCAGTTGCACCACAGGGCCATTACTGGCAGCAGCGCTGACTCCTTTCATGTACAGTTTGCGATCCTGATTGGCGGCCTGTTCGAAGCGTTGCCGTTCATATTGCTGACCACCGAAGATTTTCAAGACCTTGTGTGCCCCGACCGACTCTTCCACCACATGCGCAATCTGGCCAAGATTCTTTTGCGCATCGCGGTTAATCTGTCGCAAACGGTGACTGATGCCGCGAATGATGAACACGGCAAAAGGTGCAATGGCAATAATGATAAGGGTCAACCGCCAGTTGATCCACAACAGCCAGGCCAAAAGACCCATAATGGTCAATGTATCACGCACCAGCAAGGTAACGGCATTCGTCGCCGACTGGGTCACCTGCGTGACATTGAACACCAGAAGAGCAATCAGGTTACCTGTGGCGCGATCATCATAAAAACGGGTCGGCATGGCGACCAGTTTATCGAACATCATGGTGCGCAAGTCCATCACCAGACGACTGCCAATCCAGCTTAAACCATACGTGCTGGCAAAATCGGCCACCCCTCGCACCAAAAACACGGCAACCATCACCAACGGAATGAGGCGAATCATGTGCGCATCTTTATGCACGAAACTGCCATCGAGCAACGGCTTGAAAATGGCGGGTATGGCTGGTTCCGCCGCCGCCGTTACCGCCATCGCCACGATGGCGCCCGCAAACGTACGCCAATACGGACGCACATGGTGCAACAAGCGCAAATACAGCCGAACGCCTTGATCCGGTATCGGATTCAACTGCCGAACACCTGTTCGTTCAATCCCCATTTGGCTGCCAGCGTTTCAGTGGCATTACGGATTTCTTCCGCACGCGCCGGATGATTAAAGAACGTCGTGGCAAACCGCTGCAAAGCATCATCGTGTCCCAATTGCGTCCCAATGACATGAATGATTTCGCCAGCTTCCGTCCCGATTACCTCGGCACCCAGCAATTGGCCACTGTCCATATCCGCCACGAGACGAACGAAGCCGTCTGTCTCGTCCTGTCCCGCCGCACGCGGATTGGTTTCAAAGGCAGCAAAACCCACCGCCGGTTCAAAGCCTGCGTCAATCGCGGCATCCTCCGACAGACCGATTCGCCCCAATTCCAACGCTGAATACACCAGTTCAGGCACGGTATCCAGCTCAATCGCACGTGATCGAGGATGCAAAATGTTCGCCACCGCCAAATCCGCATCTGCCAGCGCATGATTGGCCGTCATTTTGTGGTTGGCCACATCGCCAATGGCATAAATATGCCCCACATTGGTTTGTCGGTACGCGTTGACCTTGATGAAACCTCTCTCGTCCGTTTCGATTCCCGCCAACGCCAGATTGAGTCCATCCGTATTCGGTTGGCGCCCTGCGCCAAGCAACACCCAATCCACCAGCTCTTGCCGACCATCGGCAAAATCCAGCCGCACCCCATTGGACAAGACTTCCACGCGTTGCGGACGCGGCAAGCGAGGAATATTCAACGGCTCAAACGCCTCTTCAAGCAAATTCAGCGCCGCAGGCGAAAATTCCGTATGCGACAACGGTTCAGTATTCGCCAGCCACACGATCTGGCAACCCAATTGATGCAAGATGAACGCGAACTCAGTGCCGATGACCCCACTACCCAGAATCGCCACCCGCCGTCCCGACGGAGGTGGCGCGTCGAACAAATCATCCGTGGTCAAGATACGACCCGGCTGCCGCGAAAACGGTTCGGGAACACGCGCGGCAGCGCCGGTAGCAACAATCACCTGTTTGGTATCCAGCAATTCGTCCCCTACCCGGATGGTATGTGGCGACACAAAACTCGCCGTGCCCTGAAATGCCGCAATGCCCGAACGCTTCATGTAATCGACATAATTTTCGCGTATCAGGCTTACCACCTCATGCTGATGTTGCCACGCCATGGCCAGATCGCCCTGTACCTGCCCCATCAGTCCACGGGAAAATCCGCGGTTCACCTCGGCAACCAATTTCGCTGTATGGTGCCAATCTTTCTTCGGCACACAACCACGATTCAGGCAACAGCCGCCCCAACTCGCTTCTTCCACGATGGCGACATTCTCCATACCACGCAGCTTCGCCAATACTGCTGCCCGATAACCGCCAGGGCCGGAGCCAATCACCACCAAGTCAAACGTCGTCTGCATAACGATGCACATCCTTGTCAATCGAACAATGGCGCCAATTATACGGCAACTGGCGGGTGAGGATAAATAATCACCCGCCTGTTTTCAGGTTCACTCTCTGTCAAATCGATTACCAACCATAAAAAACCCCGTCTGACGACGGGGTTTTTTGCCAACAAGTTACCAACGACAGAATGGCTGATTACATCATGCCGTCCATGCCGCCCATACCACCCATGCCGCCACCTGCAGGAGCAGGCTTGTCTTCCGGCAATTCTGCCACCATGGCATCGGTAGTCAGCATCAGGCTGGCAACCGATGCTGCGTTTTGCAGTGCAGTACGCGTCACCTTGGTTGGATCCAACACACCCATTTCCACCATGTCACCATAAGCGTTGGTAGCCGCGTTGTAACCATAGTTACCATTACCTTCCGTCATGACCTTGTTGACAACCACAGAAGCTTCTTCACCGCAGTTGATGACGATTTGGCGTAGCGGCTCTTCAATGGCGCGCAACACAATCTTGATTCCGGCCTCTTGATCGTGGTTATCACCAACCAGATCCTTCACGCCGGCTTTGGCGCGCAACAACGCCACGCCGCCACCAGGGACGATGCCTTCTTCCACTGCAGCGCGCGTGGCGTGCAACGCATCTTCCACACGGGCTTTCTTCTCTTTCATTTCCACTTCGGTCGCAGCACCCACCTTGATGACGGCAACGCCACCAGCCAGTTTGGCCTTGCGTTCCTGCAACTTTTCCTTGTCATAATCGCTGGTCGCTTCTTCAATCTGACGGTTGATTTGCACGATACGTGCCTTGATGTTGTCTTCGGAACCATGGCCGTCGATGATGATGCTGTTTTCCTTGCCCACTTCGATGCGCTTGGCTTGACCCAGATCGGTCAGACTGACTTTGTCAAGCGACAGACCAACTTCTTCTGCAATCACCGTACCACCAGTCAGAATGGCGATATCTTCCAGCATGGCCTTGCGGCGGTCGCCAAAACCAGGCGCCTTGACCGCGCAAGTCTTCAGGATACCGCGAATGTTGTTGACGACCAACGTGGCCAATGCTTCGCCATCCACGTCTTCAGCGATGATCAGCAACGGACGACCGGCCTTGGCAACTTGTTCCAGCGCGGGCAGCAAATCACGAATATTGGAAATTTTCTTGTCGTGCAACAACACGAAAGGATTTTCCAGTGCGGCAATCTGTTTGTCCTGATTGTTGATGAAATAAGGCGAGAGGTAACCACGATCGAACTGCATGCCTTCGACGACATCCAGTTCATTTTGCAGACTGGTACCATCTTCCACGGTAATGACACCTTCCTTGCCCACTTTGTTCATGGCCTCGGCGATAATGTCACCAATCGAGCTTTCCGAGTTGGCCGAAATGGAGCCGACCTGGGCAATTTCCTTGGCGGTCGTACAAGGTTTGGAGATTTTTTGCAACTCAGCGACGATGCTGGTCACAGCCTTGTCCATACCGCGTTTCAAATCCATCGGGTTCATCCCGGCGGCAACGAACTTCATGCCTTCCTTCAACATGGCCTGCGCCAGCACGGTGGCCGTCGTCGTACCATCACCGGCAACATCAGACGTCTTGGAAGATACTTCCTTCACCATCTGTGCGCCCATGTTTTCAAATTTGTCTTTCAGTTCGATTTCTTTGGCAACCGAAACACCATCCTTGGTGATGGTCGGCGCACCATAAGAACGGTCGAGTACCACATTACGACCCTTGGGACCCAATGTCACCTTGACCGCATCGGCCAATACATTCACACCAATCATCATTTTCTGACGGGCAACATCACCAAATTTTACGTCTTTTGCTGGCATACCTTACTCCTGAATATTGTTAACAGCATGTAAATGAAAAATACGAATCAAAACAGGACAGTTATTCCATAATGCCCATGATATCTTCTTCGCGCATCACCAGTACTTCTTCGCCATCAACCTTGACAGCCTGACCGGCATACTTGCCAAACAGCACGCGATCGCCAACCTTGACATCCAAGGCGCGAACCTTGCCATCATCACCAATCTTGCCATTACCAACAGCCAGTACTTCACCTTGATCCGGTTTTTCTGCGGCACTATCAGGAATCACAATACCCGAAGCGGTCTTGCGTTCTTCTTCCAGACGTTTGACAATCACGCGGTCATGCAGTGGGCGAATTTTCATATGCATTCTCCTGAAAAATAATACTAACGAACTAAAAAATAATGAAAATAATGAAAATAATGAAAATAATTCATCTGGTTCTCAAAAACGGGCTGCCGCAACAGCAACGCGCTCGAACAGGGGACCATCCTGAAAAGGATTGGCACTCTCGCCCGGCGAGTGCCAAAAATGGGGGCGATATCCCCTCATTTCAACCCTACCGAAAGAAAATTTATAGCAGCCAGTAAACTATCTTGAAAACCATCCCAATGCGCCAATATTTGTCATCGAAGCGTCACGCTGCTCTGCCAGAATTCAGAAAGCTGCCAAGGAGATGAATGCTCGCAGGGTAAATCACCGATATTGCGGATCGGTACGCAACAATCAGTACGCATCACCAGAACCGCTCCGCGTTTTGCAGCACGTTTGCAACAACCTTATCAAGGAGAACAGGAAAATGGCTTTAATCAAATGGGAACCCATGCGTGAATTTGAGGACTTGGTCGATCGTTACAGCCGTGCCATGGGCTGGCCAGCCAGCCATGGACAAGAAACCATGACCAAAGGCGACTGGTTGCCTCGGGTAGACATCAGCGAAACCGAAGGGGAGTTTGTCATCAAGGCAGAAATTCCCGAAGTACGCAAAGAAAACGTCAAAGTCGGCGTAGACAACGGCATTCTGACCATTCAGGGTGAACGTCGCCAGGAAACTGACGAGAAAAAAGAAAAATACCACCGTATTGAACGTTCCTACGGCAGCTTCGTGCGCAGCTTCACTTTGCCTGACAATGTCGATGAAACCGCCATCAAAGCCGTGTTCAAAGATGGCATGCTCAACCTGAGCATCCCCAAGAGCGAAGCGGCTAAACCGAAATCCATCGAAGTCACAGTGGAATAACATGGTGAAATAACATGGTGAAATAACATGGTGAAATAACACAGCGGAATAATCAGCAAGCCGCTGTTCCAGAATCAATATCGCAGCAAAAGACCCGGCACATCCTGCCGGGTCTTTTTATGTCATCATTTGTCCGACCGTTCGTCGGCTAAAATCCTCCGTTCATCGGATAGACACATCCCATTGCTGACAATTTGCTTAAACTGACACTTAGTCAAATGTGACTATTGCAAATGTGACTGTTGAATAGTGGCAGACCGTAGTCGATAAACATAGTGATAAATCCATGACGATAGAACCCATGACAATGAAAACAGTAACGCCCGCACGACAAAACGGATTTACGCTGATCGAATTATTGATCACCATGATCGTGCTCGCGATTTTGCTCGCTGTCGGCATCCCGATGTACCAGGGCATCACCACCCAGATGCGCATGAAAGAAGAAATTTACGGCTTTCTGGCCGACGTCAATTTTGCCCGCAGCGAAGCCATCAAACGTGGGCAAGCGGTATATGTTTGCTCGACCAGTGACAACGTCACTTGCAATGATGTCGGCGCAACGTCGTCAAACTGGTCGACCGGACGACTGGTATATGTCGACACCACCAACAGCGGTCTGGTGACCACCCCACCAAACGCGAATATTTTGCGCATTTCAATGCCTGTGACACATGGCGACACTTTCAATGGCGGCACAGCAGTCCAGATTACGCCGTCAGGTTACGAAATCATGACGGGGGTTGCCAGCCTGCATGACAATATTGCGGGCGATACCGGATCAAACCAGTGCGCATCCATTACCGCCGGATCGATAAGCATCGTCCAGGGGGCAGTATGTCCATAAAATCGCAACGCGGATTTTCGCTGCTGGAAGTACTCATCTCGCTCATTGTCATCTTGATTGGCGTGCTCGGAGTGGCCGGCATTCAATTATTGTCACTCAAAAACACCGATTGGGCGCGTTATCAAAGCCAGGCCGCCATTCTGGCCACGGATATGGTCAACGCCATCCAGATCAACCCGCAATACTGGTCGACCAACCCAAGCCTTACCGTCAACGGCACCGCCATCAGCGGTGCAGCGCTCAGCACCACCCCCTGCACCGGCGCTGCCAATTGCACACCAGCCCAACAGGCAGGTTCTGATGTCGGCAGCTGGGGATCTTCGCTGGCGAATGTGCTGCCCAACGGAAACGGATCAATCACCTGTACCGCCTCATCACCTTACCCGACTGTTTGCACTATCGTCGTCAACTGGACTGTCACCGAAACCGGCATTTTCGCCAGCGGAAATGTTGGTGGCGGAGCCGCAGCCGTACAAACCCCGATCAACTATCAAACCATGGTATCCCTGCCATGAACACGTTCAACTGCATCCCCCGGCACAGTTTCTCTCGTCAACAGGGCATCGGTCTGACCGAGCTCATGATTGCCATGGCGCTGGCATTGTTTCTGTTGCTTGGTCTGGGCACCACATTTTACGGCCTGTCCCTCACCAACAAAAGCATTCAAGGTGTGCCCGCCACCACACTGGTACCAGGCACCGCCATCAATTCCGGTTTGTCCGGACTGCAAGACAGCGAGCGCATGACCATGCTGTTTTTGGGTAGCGCCATCAGTGCCGCGGGCTATTACCCCGCCAATGTCGGCGCACAGTTTCCTTTTGCCGCGCCGGCAACCGGTTTTTCACCCAATCAGACACTCTCCGGCACCAGTGGCGCGAGTCCAGGCACCGATAGCATCGCGGTTCGTTTCGAAAGCGATATGACGGCCAATCAGGGATGGCAAGGCTGCGGAGGGCAAGCAGCTCCGACGACGATATATGCTGATACTTTCAGCGTCGCCAACAACATGCTGCAATGCACGGAAAATGGCACCTTATATCCACTGGTGAATGGCGTTGCCAGCCTGACCATACTCTATGGCCTGAATACTCCTGGCGGCTTTGAATATCTGCCTGCCAGCAGTGTCAGCGCCTGGAGCGAGGTAAAAAGTATAAACGTTACCGCGCAATTCGTGAATCCGGTGGCAACAATAGCAGGGCAACCAGCCACCGTATCGATGACCCAAACTTTTGTGCTCATGAACGGAATATGAAAATGAGACAACGCGGCTTTATTCTGGTGACCAGCCTGATCTTTCTGGTGCTCATGACCCTGCTCGGTTTGAGTCTGTTTGGCAGTTTTAACACCAACCAGACTATTTCAGGCAATTTCCGCGAAAAACAGCGCGCCGAAGACGCCGCGCAAGCTGCCATCAATTATACCGAATACTGGCTCAATACGCAGGCCATGGCAAACTCGCCGGCACCACCGCCACAGGGAATCGCCTGTGGCACAGGCAGCAATCCGACGCCAACGACGCCTGTGGTCTGCACGCAGGCACTGCCAGTGCCCTTGCCCGCTTTACCTTGGACAGCAGCAACCGTTCCGGGTGTCGCCAGCTACCCTGTCGTGGGCGCATACAGCTCTGCTCCAATGGTCTACGTCCAGTTTTTGTATCAACAGGCCGGCGGGCTGGTGGGTATGATGACCTGCCCCTGCTCTTTCTACAAAATCACCGCAGCAGCCAATGGCGGCAATGCCAATGCTGCTTCCATCATACAAACCGTGTATACCGTCGGCTCCGGAACAGGCGGTCGAGGCGGTTCGGGCGGTTCGGGCGGTTGAACAATACTCCATCAAGGAAGGACCCAAGTCATGGACATGAGATCATTCGGTACCAAAACCATGCAAGCTGCTGCTGGCAAAACATCTCGACCCAGACGAAATCGCTTGTATTGGTATCTGTTGTTCATACTGCCAACCTCTGCTCTGGCCGCCGCTCCGATTACCGACGACTTCCGTGGCGCTTCAGCCACCTTGTCGTGGACGGCGCTCAACGGCGCCTGCCTTACTGCAGGCAACAACACCGGCTCGATTCCGGCCTGCAACGGGTTGGCCTATTATGGCACTCAAACGCAGGTCGGTCTGACCGGCAATACCGATCCGGTCGGACAAGGCGCCCTGCGTTTCACCAACGGTTATCTCACCAGTGGTGAATATTACCATCAAAACGGCGCCATCATTCTGAACACCCCCTACCCGAGCAATCAAGGGGTGCAAGTCACTTTTACAACCTATACCTACGGCGGAGACGATTCCGGTGGGCACGGTGCCGATGGCATCGGTTTTTACATCCTGAACGGCACTCAAACCGCGAACGTCGGTTCCTGGGGCGGCAGTCTGGGATACACCTGCTCCAATACCAATACCCCTTATACCGGTATGGTTGGCGCCTACCTGGGGTTGGGTATCGACGAATACGGTAACTTCCTTAATCATAGCGACAACACTGCCAGCGGACCTGGTGCCCAATCCAACAGGATCGGACTGCGCGGTTACGGCAATATTGCCTGGTCATGGTTGACGGCGAATTATAATACTGACTATCCTGGCGGACTAAGCGCCAGCAACCAGCAAGCTGCCGTACAAAAAACTTGCGAAACCGGTTATATATGGAATTACAGTAACCCAAGCCATCCAAGCGAAACCACTACGCCAGTCGTAGACTACGCGTATATTCCGGGTTCCGCCTACACGCTACCCAACACGGAACCGATTGCTGACGAAAGCGCCACCACCCGGACAGCGGCCAGACCCATCACCTATAACCTGAAAATCACCAGTGCCGGCCTGCTCAGTTTTGGTTTTTATTACAATGGTGGCGCTTATCAGCCTGTGCTGACCAATACGAACATCGCCACCAACAATGGCCCGATGCCAAGCTCGTTCAAATTCGGTTTTGGCGGTTCAACCGGTGGTAGCGACAACGTGCACGAAATCACCTGTTTTCGGGCAGCGGCAGTCGATTCGAGCTCCAGCGCCGGCGTCAATACCATCCAGACCGGTCAGATCAAAACCGGCACCCAGATTTATCTGGCCATGTATCACCCTGACAATTGGTGGGGACAACTGCTCTCTGAAAATCTGGTCATTGGTGGCACAACCGCCAACCCAACCGTCAGTATCGCCACCACCGCGAACTGGGACGCCAATTGCGTGTTGACCGGCGGCGGCTGTCCGGCCATGGGAACAGATGCTCTGGGCAATCCCTTGTATACAATCACCGCAGAATCTCCTTCCACCCGCCAGATCCTGACCTGGAATGGTACGGCTGGCGCCGCGTTCGAATGGGGTGGCCTGACCACCGGGCAGCAAACCGCGCTCAATAGCGAAGCAACGACCATCGGTGGCACAGCAAGCGGGCAATATATTCTCAACTGGCTGCGTGGCGACCAAAGTGAAGAGCAGACCAGTGGCTCATTGCGTTTGCGCATAGGCGTGCTGGGCGACATCATCGATTCCAGCCCGACTGTGGTTGGCGCTCCAAATGCCTCTTACCCGTCAATATGGACCGATGCCCTGTTTGGCACCACGACAGGTCTGGCCGAAAATACAGCCGGTGCGCAACATTATGCGCCGTTGAATGCCGCCGACACCGGTGCCTTTGAACCCGTCGAAGCGTCCCGACTGAATGTGGTGTACGACGGTGCAAACGATGGCATACTGCACGGGTTCCGCACCGGCAGTTATAGTGGCACCACTTACAATTCCAGTACCAATGATGGTCTGGAGGTGATTGGTTATGTGCCGGGCAGTCTGGTTAACAATGCTGCCACGCTCGCCAGTCCCCTGTATGGCCATACATATTTTGTTGACGCCACTCCCGGTACGGGAGACGTTTTTTACGGCAATCTGTGGCACACTTGGCTGGCTGGCAGTTTGGGTAGTGGCGGAACAGGGATATATGCCCTTGATATTACCCACCCGTCTACCTTTAGCGAAGGGAACGCTTCGACACTGGTCAAGGGAGAATGGACCGCCAGCAGCATCGGTTGCAGCAATGTCACCAACTGCGGCAATTATCTGGGCATGGGCAGCGGCACGCCCATTTTCCGCCGTCTGCACAATGGCCAATGGGCGATGATTTTCGGTAACGGCAGCGGCAGCCTGAATGGAAGCGCCGGAATTTTCATCGGACTGATTCAATCCACTGGCGCCGTCAACTTTATGTATCTGGATACCGGTACCGGTTCGCCCACCAACCCGAACGGGATTGCCTATGCTACGAGCGCAGATCTCGATGGCGATAACATCACCGATTATGTATATGCTGGCGACAATCTGGGCAATGTCTGGCGCTTCGATCTGACCAGCAGCAACCCGCTCGACTGGGGAGTTTCCCATTACGGCCAGACCACACCAACACCGTTGTTCACGGCCACCAGTACTGGCGGTACGTTCCAACCCATTACCACGGCGGTGCAAGTCGCGGGAACATATATGAGCGGGCAACTGTACACGATCATCATGTTCGGTACCGGTGCACAAACCCCTCAAACCAACGCGGCAGCCATCCAGTATGCTACCGGCACGCAGTCCGTATATGGTATCTGGGATTGGAACATGACCGCATGGAACCGCGGCAGAACCACAATACATGGCGTGCAAATTCCGGCTTCAATGACTCCGCTGGCCGCCTTGTCCACACCACTGACGATTACCCGCAGCAGCCTGCAACCCCAGACGGTCACATCAACCACTGCTGGTGCTACTGGCAGCAGCATATCAGGGTATCGTTCGGTCAGCAGCAATGGTGTCTGCTGGCAGGGTAGCGCCATTTGCACGCCATCGACAACAGACACCATGATGGGTTGGTATATGGATTTGCCCGGCACCAATGAACAGGTAATTTACAACCCGGTGATTTTTCAGGGTGCCCTGGTACTGAATACGACCATTCCACCTTCTGCCGTACAAAACCAATGTACCGCAGATATCCCCACTGGCTGGACCATGGCGTTCAATATTCAGAGCGGCGGCGGTTTTCCTGCGGGCGGCGCTTTTCCCAACAGCAGCGACACCTACAGCGATACCAACCCTGTGGCAGGTATCCAGACCAACGGAACGGGTTCGCCCTGGATCGTCACGGTCAGCGGCTCTCCTGTCATGATCACGCAAACATCGAACAGCACAGCCATCGCAACCGGTATTGGCGGCGGCGGTGGCAATGGTGGTGGTGGCGGCGGCAACGGTAACTGTACCTCATTAGTTTGCGATAACAATGGCGTATGCCAAGCCATGTGCAACACCAATACGCTGGCCGGACACCGCACGACTTGGGAGCTGATACGATGAACAGCAAATCTTCTGGCTTTACGTTGATAGAGTTGATGATTGTCGTGGCAATCATTGCCATCCTGGCAGCCATCGCATTACCAGCCTATCAGCAATATGTCCTGCAATCCCACCGCACAGCTGCTGTCGATGCCCTGCAGGAGTTGGCAAGCCGTGAGGCAACGTATTACTCCGCCAACAATGCCTATACGACCAGCCTCGTCACGTTGGGGTACAGCGCCGACCCGATGCCAGTGCCCACCAATGGTGGCGCTCCCTATTACATGATGAGCGTCGCCTCGCTCATCAATGACTTCAGTTTACAGGCGGCTCCCACTGGCAACCAGATCAACGACAGTTGCGGAACGTTCCAACTGAATGGCTTAGGACAAAAAACCATGTCAGGCGGCACGTCGCCTGCCAACACCTGCTGGGGATTTTAAGCAGCTCTGATTTGTTCCCATACGCTTGCTCCCGCCTGATCGCAACAACAGATTGGCGAAATAAATTGAACCGGCGGCGCTATTTCCCCAGCGCCCCGGTCAGCCGGTTTTTGTCGCACCACACCCGTTTTCCGTCCAGATGACAGGTATTCACCTTGTCGCCATTCACATTCCAGATACCGATATCCCAGCGCTGGCTGCCGCTGCGTTCCATGGTCATGTACCCAAAACCGCCAATCCAGCTGCTGAAGTCATCGGGTATGGCTCCAGCATAGGGCGTAAAGTGGGCGGGTAATTTTGCGGGCATGGGCGCCATGTCCTCATCGGTACCGGAAAACCCGGTGATGAATTGTGCGGGATAGGCGTTCCTGAAATCCAGTGCTTCCCAAATATGGACATGACCGGAAAACAGGGCATCGACATTATCCGGAAACAGGCGGGGATTTTCGCGTTTGAACACCGATTGCAACGCTTGATTTCCCGGTGCCAATACCGTCGATGTGGCGTCTTCTTCGGCGGCCACGCCCAGAATCGGCTGATGGTTCAGGATAAAGTTATGTGCGACCTGTTTGTCCAGCACCAACATTTGCCGGTACATGCGCGCATACGCCTGAGCGCGAAAATCGTCGGCCGGCAAAGGTTTGTTGATGGCATCCGAGGTATCGAGTACGATGAACTGGTCATGCTGACCAAGCGGCACGGCATACGCGTCGGCAAAATCACCGATTTTATCGTTGGCAGCCAGATTGCAATCCTGCTTTTTCCGCAAGGGATGCGGATCGAGAAAACGCCACCAACCCTGTCCGGCGCGGGCACATGACTCATGGTTGCCGCGTACCATGACCCACGGCACAGCATTGAGCAAAACACGTGCCGGTTGAAAAAAATCGGCCTGCCAACTGTCAGAACCATATCCCCACGGGCTACCGGCACAACCGGCATTGCCTGCCGGGCAGGCATTTTCCCGATACAGGTAATCGCCGACATGCACCACGATATCCGGATGCCATTGTGCCGCCAGACTGGCGATACGGGCAAAAGGATAACGCTGCGGATCGTTGCAGTCCTGAGCATAACGGCCTTTGATGCGGCAGCCGGTGTCACCAATGACGACGATGCGATTGATGATTTTAGGCGGTAACGGCAACATCTGACCATGCAGGCTGGCGGTTTCGCTATGGCGCGGCAAAGACAATTCGCAGGTGCGCACCGAAAAAACGGAAGGTTTGGAATTTACCGGTGCAGAGCCGGTTTCCCGCAGCGGTTCGACAGCCGGCGCCGCACGCAAGATGGTGGAAAGCAATTTTCCATCGACATCGAGATCCGGACATTGCCCGTCGGTTGTGAGTACCCGCACAATCGGCCGCCCCTGTATGCCGAGCACGACGAAAGCCTGCTCATGAACAGCAACCGATTGACCATCAAACGCCCCCGCATCGGGAGCGGCGTTTGTCGCAGCGTATGACGCGCCAACAAACAACGACAGACAAGCGACCACCAAACGCACGGCGTGCAGCATAAACTCTCCGGACTAAAATTGCTATGTTATGGCGGCGTCAGAGCAAACTCGACCCATACCTGATACGTCAGGTCTTTGTCGCGCAATTCTTTCGGTGGTGCCGGATAAAGAGCGGTTTTGACCGCTCGCAAGGCGGCGCGATCTATCATGCCCAGATTACTGGACACCAGCACTTTTGCGTCGCTGGCCATGCTATTGAGCAGATGAAATTCTACCCGTACCCGTCCACTGAAATTCATGGCTGCTGCTGCCCGCGGATAGTATACCGCAGCTTGTACCGCAGCGTGTATTTTATCGTCATAACTCGCTTTGACAGCGGCGGTGTTATCCACACTCGGTGCCGGTTGCGGCGGCAGTGGCGGTGCTGGCGGCGGAGGAACCGGCTGGGTAAAAACCGTTGGTGTTGCTACTTTGGGCGGTATTGGATCAGGCTTCGGTGGTTGCGGGGTCACGACGGGGCGCGGGTGAATGATATGCCGCACCACCGGTTTGGGTTTGGGAACCGGCGGCATCGGCTTGGGTTCCGCCACGGGTTTGGGAGGTGGCGGTTCGTTGACGATAACCAGTTTGACCGGCTTGGAATACTCGGGCAACATCCGTGGCGGATGTGCCAGCAACATCGCCATGACGGCAACGACCAGCATTTCAATCAACAGGGCAATACCGAAGGCCTGATAAGTTCTAACCTGGGTCGCTTTAATCTGAGCGGTTCCGGCCTGAACAGTTCCAATCTGCTCAGGACTGAGTGCGGACATGGAATGGGCAATACTGGTCATGATGGCAAATGCTGGCAATTATGGCGCTGAACTGTTGCGTGCGGCGAGTGCGATTTCCGTACCCCCTCCTGCTTTCACCGCATCGATGACATTCATCACCTGCTGCAAAGAAACCGTTTGATCGCCTGCAATGGTAATCGCCGTTTTGCTGTTGTCGCGATGCAACAACATGGCCGTCAGCTGCGCAGGTGATATGACCCTGTTTTCCACCAACAAATTACCATTCGGCTGAATTTCGACCAGCAATTTTGGCGGCGGTATGCTGATGGCGGTGGAGCTGGTCGGCAGCTTGGTCAAATGTCCCGAAGAAGGAATCATGCGCAAAGTGACCATTATAAAAAATACCAGCAAGAACAACATGATATCAATCATCGGTATGATTTCGATACGCGCCTTGCGCGTTTCCAGATAACGCATGGTCATGCCCTTGCCTGTGTGCGCAGCACTTCAATGGTGTTGTGCACCTCGGTTTGTCCGGTTTTGTCACAACGGTTGACCAACATCAGCTTGATGGTTTCCAGTTGATGCATCACCAGCCGCACACGCTGGTGCAAGGCGTTGAATGCAACCAGACCCAACATGGCAATAAAAAGACCGGAAGCCGTGGCAATCAACGCCTCGGCAATGCCGCCGGTGATGGCAATCGGATTGTTTTGCAAGCTGCCCAGCACATGAAACGCATTGAACATGCCAATGATGGTACCAAACAAACCCAGCAGCGGAGCCAGTGTCACCACGGTATCCAGCATCCACAATGAGCGATCCAGCAAAGGCACCTCGTGCATGATGGCTTCTTCCAGATGCTCGGACAAAATCTCGCGACTGGCTCGCGCAGCATCGCGCTGCACGATGGCAAACAGACTGGCATGCGGCAGTTTTGCCAGTTTATCGGTCATTGAAAAGTTTTCCAGCTCACCCTGCTGATCTTTCAGCAACGCAATCAGACGCGCGCCTCCGCGCTGCATATTGGAAAGATAGCGCGCGCGTTCCACAATTACCGTCAACGCCACCAGCAACAAGACCAACATCAAATACAAAGTACCGCCAGAATTATTGGCCAAGTCTACCAAGTGTGACATGTTCATCATTATATCCCTGTCCGTATTACCGCATATTGCCGACGTGCGGCATGACCACGCTGTCAACGATTCAATCGACGATTCAATCGACGATTCAATCGACGATTCAATCGACTATTCAATCGACTATTCAATCGTTGTAGCCAACATTGTAATCATTCATAATTAGTTTATCGTGACAGTTTAATGACAAACTCATGACGACCATATTCATGACGACCATATTCATGATTACCCTGCCCGCGGTAATCACACAAGAATCACGCAACAATTACACGGCACATACAGTACAAAACCGCACCATCACCATCAACCCACCCTGTTTACGATTCTCAAGCACAATATGTGCTGATTCACGTTCAACAATACTCTTGACGATGGCAAGCCCGATACCGCTTCCCTCTATTTCTTCCCCTGCAGCACGAAAAAACCGGTCAAATACCCGATCCATCAATTCCGCCGGAATGCCACGTCCCGTATCGCACACACTGACTTCCGCGCACTCCCCCACACGCGCAATCCGCACATCAACCCGTCCACCCGCAGGGGTATAACGAATCGCGTTATCGAGCAGATTGCCAAACAGCACCTGCAAATCGTCTTCGTGCGACAGCAAACTCACCATATCATCTTGCACCAGACCCAAATCAATGGATTTTTGCCCGGCGATGGGAATGAACTCCGCAATCAGCGTTTTTATCAATTCATTCAGCGACACTGGTCGGGAAGCAGTCGATGATAATTGCGCTTCATAACGAGCAATCCGCAACAATTGCGCCACCAGACGACCACTACGCTGTACGCCACGGCGCATATCCAGCAAACGCCGCTGCAATTCTTCTTCATTCGGGCTATGTGGCAGGCTGTCAATCTGTAGCTGCAAAGCGGCCAGAGGCGTGCGCAACGCATGCGCAGCGTCGGCCAGAAACTGGCGCTGCGCTGCCAGCGCGTGTGACAACCGGGAAATCAACGCGTTGATGGCATCGATCAGCGGTACAATCTCCAGTGGAACCTGTCCGGCAGGCAGCGATTCCAGGCTGTCCAAAGAACGTTGGCGCGCAGCCAGCATCACCGATTCCAGCGGTTGCAGCACCCGACTCACCAACAGACCGATCAACAGCCACGACAACGGAATCAAAGCCACACCGGGCAACAACGCACGCAAAGCAGCATGTATGGCAATGTCCTTACGCACATTTTCCGATTGCGACACCTGCACCACACGATCGGAATGGTACAAAGTGTAAGCGCGCCAATGCGCATGCCGTGCCTGCCCGGGTCGCAACAACACGGAAAAACCGCTGGCTGGCGCGCGCGGCAAGTCAAAATTCGGACGCGAAGCGCGCATGGGTTCGCCATTCATCCAGACCTGGATGACAAAGTCATTCGCTTTATCTTCCTCACTCTCGCGTATAAACTTGGCCTGCATGATAGGCAATTGCGATCCCTCATCAATGCTGCGTGCAATCAGCACCAGTTGATGATCCAGCAAATCATTCGCTTCATTGCGTGACAGGACAAACGAAATACCAGCCGTCAACAGACCGACGACGGTCTGTAATATCACCATGCCATAAATGAGTTGCCGTTTGAGCGAAGTCATGACGACGGATGTTTCAGCACCATCCAGCCGACACCGCGTACATTGCGCACGATTTCCTCGTCAAATTTTTTACGCAACGAATGAATCAACACGTCTATCGCATGCCGGCTCAAATCACGCCGAGCCTGATACAAGCGATCTTCCAGTTGCTCGCGTGAAAAAATCCGCCCCGGATTGTCCAGCAGAATGTGCAACAATTCGAACTCGCGCGGTGGCAAGGACTGCAGCTTATCCCGATACGTCACTTCTCGCGTTTCGCGATTGAGCGCAATTTCGCCGTTTGTCAACCGGTTATTGTCAACAAGACCGCTGCGTCGCAATACCGCACCCAAACGCGCCATGAGTTCGGCCAAACCAAATGGCTTCACAACATAATCATCCGCACCGAATTCCAACCCCTGCACGCGATCATCAACCTCATCGCGTGCAGTCAGAATGATGACTGGCGTGCGATTACCGCTCTGACGCTGATTTTGTAAAATCCGCAGACCGGATTTATCTGGCAAGCCCAGATCCAGCAACACAAGGGCGTGCGCTCCCGATTGCCATGCCTGCTCACCTTGCGTGCCATCGCGTTGCCAATCGAGCCGAATGCCCTCATCACCCAACGCTCGCACCAACCCCTGCCCAATCATCGGGTCGTCTTCTATCAACAACAACTGTAAATCCACAATCGGCGCAACAAACATGGCGTTCAAACCAAAGAATTTAACTGCCGACATTGTAACGTGATTTTTTACCACAATGGCAAATTACAGGCACTGGTATAATGACACGATATTTTTATTACCCGGGTTATTGCCCGAGTCATCACCCTCAGGAATCCTGTCATGATACGTAAAAACCCCAGCGGCGATTTACCCAAAATTGACGAACGCGCGTTTGTCGACCCCACCGCCATCATTTGTGGCAAGGTTGAAATTGGTGCCAATGTCTTTATCGGTCCTTATGTCGTCATTCGTGCCGACGAAGTCAATGCTGAAGGCGAGATGGAACCGATTATCATCGGTGCCAATTCAAATATTCAAGACGGCGTGGTCATCCACTCCAAATCCGGTGCCGCCGTTCGCATCGGAGAACATACCTCGATTGCACACCGTTCCATCGTTCACGGCCCCTGCACCGTTGGCAATCAGGTCTTTATCGGCTTCAACAGCGTATTGTTCAACTGCGTGGTAGGCGATCACTGCGTCGTACGGCACAACTCTGTCGTGGAAAGCTGCACATTGCCAACCGGCTTCCACATCCCCTCCACCACCAATATTCACGCTGATTCCGACTTGAGCCAGATCCAGCAAATCGGCTTCCGGGAAGCCGATTTCTCCGAAGATGTCGCGCAAACCAACGTCAAACTGGTTGAGGGATACAAACGTCTGCAGAATGAATTTTGACGAAGACCAAATCACGCACCGCGTGTCCCAAACGCAAACCCCGTCGCTCAAACTTGGTCAGTGGCCGATAATCCGGGCGAGGCACATAGTCTTCGCCCGTGTTGCCAAGCTGCGGGTTCGCACGCAACGTATCCAGCATGTGCTCAGCGTAAGGTAGCCAGTCCGTGGCCAGGTGAAGATACCCGCCAGGTTTGAGTTTGCTGACCAACAACGCCACGAAATCCGGCTGAATCAGTCGACGCTTGTGATGACGGGCTTTATGCCATGGGTCAGGAAAAAACACATGCACCCCGTCCAGACTGCCATCGGCCACCATCTGGCGCAGCACCTCCACCGCATCGTGCTGAATGATACGCAGATTGCGCAACGCCTGTTGCTCAATCTGCAACAGCAGGCTGCCAACACCCGGTGCATGCACTTCAATCGCCAGATAATTGTTTTGCGGGCATTGCGCCGCAATACTGGCCGTTGCCTGCCCCATACCGAAGCCAATTTCCAATATGGTAGGCGCACTGCGTCCGAATAGCGTGTCGCATGACAATTCAGCAGGGGAAAATATCACGCCATACCGCGGCAAGAGTTCCTGCAAAGCCCTGGCCTGGGCAACAGTCAGACGCCCCTGACGCAGCACAAAACTGCGAACGGGGCGCCGCTCGACCGCTGGCGTCGTCAACGATGCGTCCTGTGGCGCACTCAACTGCCAATAATTCCTGTCACAGGTGAAGAAGGACTGGCGGTATACATCTTTTTAGGCATGCGCCCGGCCAGATAAGCCTCCCGTCCGGCACGAACCGCGAGGTTCATGGCATTTGCCATACGCACCGGATCCTGCGCCTGCGCAATCGCTGTATTCATCAACACGCCGGCACAACCCAGTTCCATGGCTATGGCAGCATCGCTGGCCGTCCCCACTCCAGCATCGACAATCACCGGAATGCTCATTTCGTCAATGATAATCTGCAGATTCCATGGGTTCAGAATGCCCATACCAGAACCAATGAGCGACGCCAAGGGCATGACAGCCACGCAACCCATCGCTTCAAACTGACGCGCTACAATCGGGTCATCCGAGGTATAAACCATCACCTTGAAACCTTCACGAACCAGAACTTCTGCTGCCTTCAATGTTTCGGTGATATTCGGGTACAATGTACGCGTATCGCCCAGCACTTCCAGCTTGACCAGATCATGTCCGTCGAGCAATTCGCGCGCCAGTCGCAGCGTACGGATTGCCTCTTCCGCCGTATAACAGCCCGCCGTATTCGGCAGATAGGTATAACGACTGAGCGGCAACGCATCGAGCAAACTGGGCTCACTCGCATCCTGACCAATATTGGTACGACGAATGGCAACCGTCACGATTTCTGCACCACTGGCTTCAACGGCCAGCTTCGTCTGCTCAAAATCGCGATACTTACCCGTACCAACCAACAACCGCGACACATACGAACGGCCAGCCAACACCCATTCATTCATTTCATTTCTCCCGAGCCGTGGCAAAACGGCCTTCTCGCCAATCCACTGAATACCATTTGTTTCCCACTAAAAATCAAGGAATGGCTTTTATCCCCCACCCACGGCGACGACGACTTCCAGTTGGTCGCCATCGGCCAACTGCGTGACCTCATACTGACTACGCGGCACGATTTCTCCATTGCGTTCAACCGCTACCCGCTTATTCTGCGAATTCAGCATACCCAACAGGGCTGTTAAAGACAATGGCGCTGAAAACTGCCCGACTTTGCCATTAATGGTAAGCGTCATCATCGCACCACCATTTCATTGCCACCTTCGGTTCTGTCGTCATTATTTGCTGCCATCACGTTTACCATCACGTTTACCATCACTTTTACCACACTTGAATTCCTCGCAAACTGGCGTATCATTGCGCCTTATTCTACCACAGCGGGTGTAGTTCAATGGTAGAACGGCAGCTTCCCAAGCTTCATACGAGGGTTCGATTCCCTTCACCCGCTCCATTTCCCCGAACACCACTGTTTTCTGGCTGTTATTTTTAGCTGGCGATTTTTTCGTTTTGCACTACAATGTAGGGTGCGTCATGGCGCGCCTGTACAGTGTGTTCAAGTAAAAACCCCGCGTAAACCATGTCCATCGCGCGGGTGGTCGGGGGATGCATGGAAAACGCTCAAAGCAATGTGGTCAATCTGGCACAGTTCGACAAAGGAAAAAAGGCCTTGAATCCGGCTGACGCATTGACTTTGCTCAATCAGTGCCGCGATCGCTTCATTCTGGCCATCGAACATGTCTGGAACGAGCAGCGGGATGCCATTGAAATGAATCTGATGGCCGCAGGCGACAACTCCCCCATTCTGGAAAACCGCAACTGGTATTTTCAGGCGCAAAACCTGTTGCGCCATCGCAACGAATCCCTGGTCACCGGATTTCGCAAACAGATCACCGGCAAACTGGAAAAGCTGGCTCAGGTTCGCACACAACATTCAGCCAGTGACGAGTTTGTCATCGACGACCTTTCGCTGGTCGATGAAGAAATGTTTGAAACCACCTTGGCCATCCGTAAAGTCGCCTCCCGGCTACAAATGGATGCCGTGGAATCGCTGGCGGCACTTGATCGTCGGGTTGCCATGCTATTGCAAAATGTCAATGGCCGAAGCGGGGACAACCCCTTCTCGCCGACTGCCCTGTGCGAAGCCTTTCTGGCCGCCTGTTCCGCTCTGGATGCGGACACACGTATCAAGCTGATTTTACTGCAACAGTTCGATGCATCCGTCGTACCGGTGATGCCCAGCATTTATCAAGAACTCAACCAGTTTCTGATTGGCAAAGAAATATTGCCGGATCTCAAGATTGGCAGTGACCGTGCACATGGCCGTTCCGCCGGACAAAGGACGAACGCCGCCACCGGCCTGCCGGGAATGCAGCATTCCGGCAACAACGACGACAACCCGGATGCTGGCGGCATGGGCGGCGCATCAGGAACTGGAGTCGACCTGTTTGCCCTGTTGCAACAATTGCTGGCGCGCAGCCAATTGGCACAAGGTAAAAGCTGGGCCGAACCATCCGGGTTCGCAGGCGAAAGCGGGGGACAGATGGCGGGGGACCCCATCATGACCTTGACGCAACTGCAACGCGGACAATACCGACCCAGCGTACCCGTGAATTTTGACCTGTCCCGCTTGCAGGCCGGTGGCGGCAATTATCTGCGCGACTTGCGCGAGGCAGGGCTGGTCCGGGCAGAAAGCCGTACCGATGATTTTGTGATTGATATCGTGTCGATGATGTTCGACCACATTTTTGACGATGACGACATTCCCGCTGCACTCAAGGCATTAATCGGCCGCTTGCAGATTCCCATGCTCAAGGTGGCGATGCTGGATCGACAGTTCTTTTCGCGCAAGAATCATCCGGCACGGCATTTCCTCGACGAAATCGCCAGCGCATCGATGGGTTGGGTCGACGAAGGCGAAGACAACAAGGCGCTGTACGCCAAAATAAGCGCCATCATCCAGTCCGTGCTGAACGATTTCAACGACGATATCAGCATTTTTGATACGCTATCAGCCGATTTGCAAGCGTTCATGGCAGAACACGAAGCCAAAACGCAGGTCAAGGTCGCGCAAACCGCAAACGCCATGGAATCGGCCGAACGCGTCCATCTGGCAGAGGTACTGGTCAACCAGACCATTGAAAAAATACGCCAGGAAATATTGGGTGACGCCAGCGAAACCATCCCGGAATTGATTGATGAATTCATCAAAATCAGCTGGCACCGTGTATTACTGGAACGCTACACCAAAGGCGGCGACACAGACCCTGCCTGGCAGGCCGGAATGAAAACCACGCGCAATCTGTTCTGGAGTGTCTTGCCAAAACTGAACACCGAAGACCGGCTGAAACTGGTCAGCATGTTACCTGAATTGCTACAACAATTACGCGAGGGAATGGAGCAGATTGGTGTCGCTGGCAACCAGCGCGACATTCTGTTTTCAGCGCTGATTGCCGCCCATTCCGCCGCAGTCAAGGCGGGCGTACAACCCACCGCCAAAGCACCGATTGACACCGAAGCCTACCGCACCGTACTGTCGGAAGTTGCCGCCAAACCCATCGCGGCACTGGAAGAAATCACCGATGTACCGATAGAACACTTTGACTTCTCACCCGACCCCGTTGAAACCCTGCATGACGATGAATTTACCGAACAGGCGCGCACCCTCAAAAAAGGCATGTGGCTGGAATTTACCAATCCTGACGGCAGCCAACGGACAGCGCGGCTGTCATGGGTCAGCTCGCTGCGTGGCGTCTACCTGTTCACCGACAACCAGGGGCTGAACGCCATCACCATCACCCTGCCCAGACTGGCCGTACGCTTCCGCAACGGTACGGCTCGCCCCATGAAGAATGGCTCGCTGACCGAACGTGCAGTCGACCGCCTGATTCACCGCTTACAAGGCAAAAAATGAACTTTTCGCCCGGATTCCACACAGATTCGCCAGATGATCGCTCAGACAGGTAGCGCTCACGACGGTACACCAAGTATCACGTGGCTCGCTTTGATCAGTGCCGTTGCATCAGCGCCGAGTTTCAATTCCATATCCGCTATCGCTTCATTGGTCAGCATGGCATGAACCACCGTGCCACCAGGCAACTGAATACCGACTTCCGTATTCACAGTACCCGGAACAAGAGCCACCACCTTACCCCGCAACTGATTGCGTGCAGAAAACCGGACATCGGACTCGCCAGTCAATACCATGACCCAAGGTGCCTTGACATAGGCCAGAGCTTCCTGACCCACCGCCAGCCCCAAGAGTTTAACACTGTCTTCGGTCACAATGGCCACGATCCTGTCACCGCCTGCCGTCATCAATTCGATTTCAGCATTGACGGCGCCATTGACGACGGCACTGATTTTTCCCCGGAAAACGTTACGCGCACTCACCTTCATGTCATGCCCCTCCAAAAATTCACTCCCACCCCACATCACCTATCCGCCACCCCAAACTGCGCATGGCAGGCAATACATTGTGTTGTCACGGCATTCAATGCCGACAACGCCGCCGGATAATCTTTGGCAGCAGCCGATGCACGGCTGACCTTAGCAAAATGATCGGCCGCCTGATGCATTCTCACCCCCACATCATGCATGGCTTTCGGCATGTATGGCGCAATCCCGCCGCCTCCCAGTCGGGAAGCGATGCGCGGAAATGCCTCTGCCGCAGACTTCCCTGTTTTAGCGTCCGCCATCGAATCCATACGACAAGGGGCAGAATCCGGCGCACCGAGCCCCAAACGATCCTCGGCAATCTGTGCTGCACGATCAAACTCACCTTGAGCCAGCGCAGCCTGAATATCAGAAATTTCTGCCAGATGCTGGCGCATTCCGGCCAGAAACCGCACCCGCACTTTCGGCGGCAGCCGCAACAATTGGCGTGTTTCTTGCGCGGTTTTTTTCACCGGTACAGTATCATCGGCCCGCACACCGGACACGCCGGATACCAACACCGATACCAACACCGCCACCACCATGGTCTTCATGTGAATCCTTTATCCATCACAAAACAATCCACCCGATATGTCGAATCACACGATCAACCATCAATCAAGACAGTCAGAAAAATCATGCGTTATCCTCACATGACTGCGACAGTGCCGCACGCATCATCCGTCCCGCAACACATCACGCATATCGTAAAACCCGCTGCCACGCGTGCGCAGAAAGCGGGCGGCGCGCAAGGCGCCCTGGGCAAACGTCATCCGGCTGGATGCCTTATGGCTGATTTCCACCCGCTCACCGATTCCGGCGAACAACACAGTATGATCGCCAATGATGTCGCCACCGCGCACCGTTGCAAAACCGATGGTTTGCGCATCCCGTTCACCGGTGTGCCCCTGTCGACCGTACACGGCGCAACTGTCCAGATCGCGTCCCAACGCACGCGCCAGCACCTTCCCCATGGAAAGCGCGGTACCCGATGGCGCGTCGACCTTGTGCCGATGGTGTGCTTCAATGATCTCGACGTCATAACCCTCGTTCAGCACCTTGGCCGCCGATTCGAGCAACTCCAGCACCAGATTGACGCCTACACTCATGTTGGGCGCCAGCACCACACCAATGCGCTGCCCGGCCTGCCGGATGCGCTCTTGCTGCGCCGCATCAAAACCAGTGGTACCAATCACCAAATTGACACCCAGATGTTCACACAACGCGACGTGCTGTAGCGTTGATTCAGGTCGGGTAAAATCAATCAACACGTCGGCACCGGTCAGCGCTGCGCCCACATCACTCATCAGCAACACGCCAGGCATCAGCATTTGGCCAACCGCCGGACTACCCTGTCGCACCACTGCGCCGTGCAACACACAATCCGACGCCATATCGACCGCTTCCAGCAAGGCTTTCCCCATGCGACCGGTACTGCCTGCAACAACCACTTTCAACATATGTGTCACCCTTTGACGGCAGGAGCCGCAGCAGCAGGAGCCGCAGCAGCAGGAGCCGCAGGAGCAGGAGTCGCAGGAGCAGGAGTCGCAGCAGCGGGAGTCACAGCAGCGGGAGCCACAGCAGCGGGAGCCACAGCAGCGGGAGCCACAGCAGCGGGAGCCACAGCAGCGGGAGCCACAGCAGCGGGAGCCACAGCAGCGGGAGCCACAGCAGCGGGAGCCACAGCAGCGGGAGCCACAGCAGCGGGAGCCACAGCAGCGGGAGCCACAGCAGCGGGAGCCACAGCAGCGGGAGTCGCAGCAGCGGGAGTGCCCAAATCCTTGACAATGCGAGCAAGCTTGTCCTGATCAAAATACAAAACCAGCCGCCGGGTTTCCACACTTTTTCCATTGTGCTGGAAATTATAGATATAATCCCATCGATCTTTATGAAAGATATCACTTACCAGTGGTGTTCCCATAAGAAATTGTACCTGCGCCCGCGTCATGCCGAGTTTCAACTGTGCAATTTTGTCGGCATCCAGCGAATTTCCTTGCCGGATATCCATTTTATAAGGAGAAATAAAACTGAAACGCGACAACCATTGCACGCCAGGTAAAGTAGAACAGCCTGTCAGGCCAAGCAAACCTATAAATAACATCACTCGCTTCATCGAAATATTTGCAAAGTCAGGCAAAGCCACTATGATAGCCTAATTACCGGCAAAACACATGTCCACCTGTAAGGAAAACCATGAGCCACCCTGTCAATCTGAAAAACAGCGGTCTGAAAGCCACCCTGCCCAGGCTAAAAATCCTCGAACTGTTCGAGCACAGCGAGAAACAGCATTTGACTGCCGAAGATATCTATCGTCTGCTGATTGCAGAACAACTGGACATCGGTCTGGCAACCGTCTATCGGGTCCTCACCCAATTTGAACAGGCAGGATTGCTGATACGCCATCATTTCGACGCTGACAAAGCCATTTATGAGCTGAATGCCGGCCACCACCACGATCATCTGGTCTGCATTCAATGCGGGCATGTGGAAGAATTTTTCGACGAGGAAATCGAAAAACGCCAGAAGGCCATCGCTCAGGAGCGTGGATTTGTCATTCATGACCATTCACTCTATCTATATGCGGATTGCCAACGCAGCGATTGCATCCATCGTAACCGGACAAATCATGGCAATTGACCCACAACCAGATAACGCATCACCAAATATCACCCTGTATGGCATCCCCAACTGTACGACCGTCAAAAAAGCACGGCAGTGGTTAGACGAGCGGCACATCCATTATCAGTTTCACGATTTCAAACGTCAGGGCGTACCTGCCATACTGACCGAATGGATAAACCGATTCGGCTGGGAAGAAATCCTCAACCGTCGCGGCACCACGTGGCGCAAACTGCCCGACACACGCAAAGCCGCCATTTCCGATGCGGCATCCGCCATCCTGCTCATGCAAGAACAACCCAGCAGCATCAAACGCCCTGTCCTGGTCGTCGCCAAAACGCCTCATATCGGCTTTGACAGCAATGAATGGCACACTATTTTTTCAAGAGATATTCATGACTGACACCTTGCAACTTGCCAAAGCACTGATAGCGCGACCCTCTCTCACCCCCGACGATGCCGGCTGCCAATCCCTGTTACAGGATCGGCTGGCGACGCTGGGTTTCGAATTCCACACGCTCGTTTCCAATGGCGTAACCAACCTGTGGGCACGGCGTGGCAACAACGCCCCGCTGGTCTGCTTCGCCGGCCATACCGACGTCGTGCCCACAGGTCCGCTGGATGCCTGGCACAGCGCGCCTTTCGAACCGACCGAACGCAACGGCAATCTGTACGGCCGCGGCGCTTCTGACATGAAAAGCTCCCTTGCCGCCTTCGTGGTAGCCATTGAACACTTTATGACAAACCATCCGGCACATCGTGGCAGCATTGCCTTGTTGATTACCTCTGACGAAGAAGGGGTGGCCAGCGACGGCACCGTCAAGGTTGTCGAATGGTTGAGCGAACAACAAATTCAAATTGACCATTGTATCGTCGGCGAGCCCACTTGCGTCGCAGCGCTGGGTGACACCATCAAGAACGGACGGCGTGGCTCGCTTTCCGGACGACTGACCATTCAAGGCGTGCAAGGCCACATTGCCTACCCGCATCTGGTTAAAAACCCGATTCATCTGGTCGCTCCGGCCATCGCAGAACTGTCCGCAACCGAATGGGACAAGGGAAACGAGTACTTCCCTCCCACCAGCTGGCAAATTTCCAATATCCATGGCGGCACGGGCGCGACCAATGTCGTCCCGGGAACAGTCATCATCGACTTCAACTTCCGTCATGCCACCGCCAGCAGCAAAGAATCGCTGATGCAAAAAGTACATGCCATTCTGGACCGGCATCAGCTAAACTACCAACTGGATTGGCAAAACTCTGGCGACCCTTACCTCACTCCCGCCGGTACACTGGTTCACGCCATTCGCAAAGCCATCCACACCGTCACCGGCATTGACACCGAACTCTCGACCAGCGGCGGCACTTCCGATGGCCGCTTCATCTCCCGCATTGCGCATCAAGTCATCGAATTCGGCCCGATCAACGCCAGCATCCACAAGATTGACGAACATATTCCGCTGGCTGACCTTGAGCCACTACAACGCATCTACCAACTCACTTTGCAGGAGTTGCTGACGTGAGCGCCTTTCCTGACACCAACAGCCTCATCACCGTACGTGACTGGATACGCTTTGGCGTGAGTCAGATGAATCAGGCGCAACTGTTTTTTGGACATGGCAGCCAGAACGCCTGGGACGAAACCGTATACCTCGTTCTGCACACCCTGCACCTGCCACTGGACAAGCTCGACCCATTCATGGATGCCTGCCTGACCGACCCGGAACGCGACGCCATTCAAAAAGTGTTCGACCAACGCATTCACCGCCGGATACCGGCTGCTTACATCACCCACGAGGCCTGGCTGGGTGAATTCAGTTTTTATGTCGATGAACGTGTGATCATTCCCCGCTCATTCATCGCCGAACTGCTGCAACAGGAACTCTCGCCTTGGGTTGCCATTCCGGAAAACATCACCGCCTGCCTTGATCTGTGCACCGGTTCCGGTTGTCTGGCCATCCTGCTGGCACTGGCTTTCCCAACCGCCGACATCGAAGCCGCCGATATCAGCACCGACGCCTTGGCCGTCGCGCAACGCAATATTACCGACTACAACATGGAAGCGCAGGTTGAACTCATCGAATCCGATCTGTTCGGCAATATTTCACGCCAATACGATATCATCGTCACCAACCCTCCCTACGTGGATGCGGAAACCATGGCTACCCTGCCCAGCGAATATCGTACAGAACCAGAACTGGCGCTCGCTTCAGGCGAAGACGGGTTACAGCATATCCGCACCATACTGCAGCAAGCCGCTGACCATCTCTATCCGGACGGAATACTGATTGCCGAAATCGGCCACAACCGCGCCGAACTGGAAGCCAGCTTTCCTCACCTGGAATTTGAATGGGTTGAAACGGGTGGCAGCGATGAATATGTGTTCATCCTCACCCATCAACAACTCACAAACATTTGAAAAAATTATCAACACAATCTTTTGTTTCGTCAATAACGGACTTGCCTTTCAAGACGATATCTGACCCCATGATTCACATAATGATTCACATACACCCGATTGAGAAAAAAATCATACGAAACAGAAGGCAAGCGAGAAAACGCGTTAATTCGTGAACAATTCGGGTTAATGCGTGGTTTTACCAAAAATCTCGACGTAACCGTCGGCTTCAATCGCCACATCAAACCATGCTTCGACCTGTTCCTGCGACGCCAAAGCAATTCTCACCAAAATATCCTGCGGTATGGCGCCAAACCGCTTGGTCAGCAGTTTCTGCAGAGCCAATGCCTCACCCTGCTGCATTCCTTGCTGCATTCCTTGCTGCATTCC
>JAJYHV010000048.1 GCA_021790515.1 Pseudomonadota bacterium | reverse complement strand
GCGTTTTCCATGCTCCACTTTCCGCCAGTCCGCCAGATCCTTGCTCGCCTCGGTCAGTGAGGTTGTGCATTATATAGACTCTCGCGTTTGTGTCAATATTTTGTATAAAATAATTCACGAAACTGTCATGCGAGGCTTTCAGGGACTCTCAGCTTTCTGGTGTTTGATTGATGATAATTCTGGCATATTTGCGTTTTCCGACCTGCAATACCATGACAACATTTGCCGCCAACCGTGACTGCTTGTCAGTCACTTTTTCGCCATCCAGTCTGACTCCGCCCTGCTCGACCATGCGCAGAGCCTCGGATGTGGTGGCGGTCAATCCTGCTTGCTTGATTGCTTGAGCAATCGGCATACGCGCTTCTGTCCACGCCAATCGCATCAGGGGCAAATCATCAGGAATGCCGCCTTGGCGAAAGCGATTTTCGAAATCTTCCAAAGCGAACCGCGCCGCTTCTGCGTCGTGGAAGCGTGCCACCATTTCTTGCGCAAAAAGCACCTTGATGTCACGCGGGTTGGTGCCATGGGTTACTTCCGCCTTCCAATCCGACAATTGCGCCAAGGGAACAGAAGACAGCAGTTCGATATAGCGCCACATCAATACGTCTGGTATCGACATGATTTTGCCAAAAATCTCGCTTGCCGATTCCGTTATACCAATGTAGTTACCCAGTGATTTGGACATTTTGTTTACGCCATCCAAACCTTCCAGAAGCGGCATGGTCAAAATGCACTGTGGCGATTGGCCTTCGTGTTTTTGCAACTCACGCCCCATCAACAGGTTGAATTTCTGATCGGTTCCACCCAACTCAAGATCCGCGTTCAATGCAACGGAATCGTAACCCTGTACCAATGGATACAGGAATTCGTGAATGGCTATGGGTTGATTTGCCTTGTAGCGCTTGTGAAAATCGTCGCGTTCCAGCATACGTGCTACCGTATGCTGCGCCGCCAGACGGATCATGCCGGCGGAACCCAATTGATCCATCCAGCTGGAATTGAACACGACTTCTGTTTGTTGCGGGTCGAGTATTTTGAACACTTGCTCGCGATACGACTGTGCGTTTTGCAATACCTGTTCGCGCGACAACGGTGGGCGCGTGGTATTTTTTCCGGTTGGATCGCCTATCATGCCGGTAAAATCGCCGATAAGAAACAGGATGTGATGCCCCATTTGCTGCAATTGGTGCAATTTATTCAGCAGCACGGTGTGACCAAAGTGCAAATCTGGCGCCGTCGGATCAAAACCGGCCTTGACACGTAACGGACGCCCGGTTTTCAACTTTTCCACCAATTCACTCTCAACCATCAATTCGTCACAACCACGCTTGATAACCCGTAACGCTTCCTGCACTTTTGTCTCTGTCAACACCTGTACTCACCCTTTCTGCCGCATTACCCACGGTATAAAATGGTTGGTCAAACCAACGTCACATGATAAAATCCGACACGATTCTTGTTTTGCTCACAGGCCACAATGTCATGACCACTTCGCATGGGAAAGACGCTATTCTAGCGCATCAATATGCTGCCAAGGCACGAAAATATCGTTTGCGCTGGATAATCGCTCTGTCCAGCCTGCCTTTATTTGGCATTGTCACCGCTTTTGGCCTGGCGCCCGAAACAGACACCCGACAGATTCCCGTACAAAACATCATCGAAAACCTGTCGCTCCCAACCGATGTACAAATCACAACCGCACAGACCGATAACACCACGCTATGGCACGATGAAGAAATCGTGCAAGGGGACACGGTCAGCAGCATTCTGCAACGGCTGGGATTATCCACGCCGCAGATTCTTCGGTTTCTCAAATCACCCGATGCAACGCGTGCTTTAATTCAAATACGTCCAGGCAAACGGGTACAGGCGGCGGTAAGCGGTTCCGGCAAACTGGTCTGGCTGCGTCATGTCGGCACAGATGGCAACATGCTGGAAATCACTCCTGACGGGCAACAATTCTTCGCTAAAGTACAACCGGTCGCGCTGACCACCCGAACGGTCATGAAATCCGGCGTCATTCATGACTCACTGTTTACCGCAACAGACGCCGCCGGCATTCCGGATACCATCGCCACTCAAATTGCCAACATCTTCTCGACAGATATCGACTTTCATCAAGACCTGCGGCGCAACGACCGCTTCAATGTGGTGTATGAAGTACTGTATCACAACGGGCAGGCCATCATGACCGGGCGGGTGCTGGCTGTCGAATTCATCAATGCCGGCCATGATTATCGAGCGGTTTTATCTGATGTCTCCGGTAAGGATGATTACTACACACCCGAGGGAAAACCTATCAAAAAGGCATTTCTGCGCTCACCGTTACCCTTTACACGCATCAGTTCTGGCTTTGCCATGCGTTTTCACCCCATCCTGAAAAAATGGAAACAACACAAGGGTATCGATTATGCCGCGCCCATTGGCACGAAAGTCATGGCGATTGCAGATGCTACGGTTGACTTTGTCGGCCAGCAGCGTGGTTATGGCAACATTGTCGTTCTCAAACACGCGGGCAATTATAGCAGTGCTTATGGGCACCTCTCAGCCTTTGCCAAAGGCCTGCACCGCGGCGAACATGTTGCGCGCGGCGACATCATTGGCTATGTCGGCATGACAGGTTGGGCTACCGGCCCTCACCTGCACTATGAATTCCGCATTGCTGGCGTGCCGGTCAACCCGCTCACGGCAAAAATTCCGGTGGCTTTCCCCATTTCGGCCCGGCTCATGCCATATTTCCATCGAAATACCCAATCACTGGTTTCCAAACTGAATCTCTTGCATGGCGCCAGTATCGTTGCCATGGATTGATTGCTGCATGATTACTGCATGAATTGTAAAACCGAACTGTCAGGACAAGGTTGATCGACACCACTTACCTCGTTGGCATCATGTCCGGCACCAGTATGGACGGTGTTGACACCGCCATGATCGCCTTCTCAAATCAACATTCGGCTGGACGTTTGGTAGAATGCCGTTTCGACGCCTACCCAAATGCGTTGCGCCAAGACCTGCGTGCACTATTAAGCGAAGGAAGCAATGAGTTGCACCGCGCGGCGCAACTCAGCATCACGCTTGCTGAACAATATGCCGCGAGCGTCAGACAGCTTGTAGCCGATTGTGGCATCCAGCCATCAGCCATTGCCTGCCATGGCCAGACTGTCCGTCATCGACCAGACAACGGTTACAGCGTGCAATTACTCAACCCGGCCACGTTGGCGGAACTCACCGGCACGGTGGTCATTTGCGATTTCCGCAGCAGGGATATCGCTGCGGGTGGACAAGGCGCACCCTTGGTGCCCGCTTTTCATGCCAAAGCTTTTCGTCATCCGCAGAAAAACCGCGTCATCGTCAATATTGGCGGCATTGCCAACCTGACCTGGTTGCCTGCCAGCGGAACAATAGAAGGATTTGACTGCGGACCAGGCAACCTGTTACTCGACCACTGGTGCCAACAACATACCGGACACGCGTTTGACCGCGATGGTGCATGGGGGGCACAAGGCAGTGTCTTGCCAAAACTGTTGGCGCGCCTGCTGGCACACCCTTATTTTTACCAGTCCCCACCCAAAAGTGCCGGATACGAACAATTCAATCCGTCATGGTTGACACAACAACTGCAAGGCAACGAGCAAGCGCAAGATGTACAGGCCACACTGGTCGCGCTGACTGCGCACGGTATCACGAACGCAATTCTGCAACGCTATCCGACAGCACACGAAGTCTATCTGTGTGGCGGCGGCGCACACAATCACGCTCTGTCCAGACTCATTGCACAACAACTGCCACAACAAACCGTGGACGATACCGGTCGGCTCGGCATATCGCCAGATTGGCTGGAAGCCCACGCCTTCGCCTGGTTAGGCTGGCAAACCCTGCAAGGCCAACCTGGCAATCAACCGGAAGTCACCGGAGCACGGCATACCTGCGTGCTCGGCGCTATTTATCCGGCATAGAAGCAGGCCTTTATCCGGTCCGGTGGCCCGGTTTATTCCCGCATGGCAACGCCACGCGTGGCGGAATAAATCAGCGACTCACTGACAGCCAGAACATCAGGCAGAGAACGACGAACCACAGCCACAGGTAGAGGTCGCGTTGGGGTTTTTGATGACGAACTGCGCGCCTTCCAACCCTTCCTGATAATCGATTTCAGCACCAACCAGATATTGATAACTCATTGGATCAATCAACAAGGTCACGCCATTCTTGACCAAACTGGTATCGTCTTCGTTCATCACTTCGTCAAACGTGAAGCCATACTGGAAACCAGAACAACCGCCACCAGTCACAAACACGCGCAACTTCAGATCCGGATTGCCTTCTTCAGCAATCAATTGTGACACTTTAGCAACAGCGCTATCCGTAAACAACAAAGGGGAAGGCATTTCGGTCACGGCATTCATGGCAGACTCCTAAAAACTGACTAAAAAGAACGGGTATTATGCGCAACTCTCGCACAAACGTCAATCAGACGTATCATTTATTTGCATGCAAAGCAACAAAAATATCGTATCCGGGCAACGACGAATCACGGTAACAAACCGGGAGCTTCCAGGCCGAGCGTTTCTGGCAAACCAAACATGATATTCATATTTTGTACTGCCTGGCCCGCAGCACCCTTTACCAGATTATCAATCACCGACAACACCACCAGTGTGTCACCACCCTGTGGCCGATGCCACGAAATCCGGCACATATTACTCCCGCGCACAGAGCGGGTTTCCGGGTGTGCTGCTGCCGGCATCACATCAACGAAGGGTTCTTGTGCATAACGTGATTCGTACAACGCCTGCACGTCGACATTTGGCGACACGCGCACATACAGCGTCGCCAGAATGCCCCGTATCAACGGAGTCAGGTGCGGTACGAAGGTTAAACCGACCGGTTGCCCGGCGAACTGCGCCAACTGCTGGCTGATCTCCGGCCAATGCCGATGTCCAGACACTGCGTAAGCCTTGAAGTTATCTGCTGCCTCAGCAAACAGAAATGGATTTTCCGCCTTGCGTCCAGCACCACTGACACCGGACTTGGCATCTGCAATCAAGTACTGTGTATCAGCCACGCCCGCTTCCAATAATGGCAGGAAACCCAACTGAACCGCTGTCGGATAGCAGCCGGGATTCGCCACTAATTGCGCTGTGCGAATCTTGTCGCGATTGACTTCCGGCAAACCATACACCGCCTGCGCCACCAATTCCGGACAGGCATGCTCCATGCCATACCATTGCCGCCAAACTGCCAAATCCTGAATACGAAAATCGGCCGCCAAATCAATGACCCGCACACCCGCTGCCAGCAATTCTCGCGCCTGTTGCATGGCAATCCCGTTCGGCGTTGCAAAAAACACCACATCACAAGTACCCAAGTCAGCCTGTACCGGATCAGAAAAAACCAAATCAACATGCCCGCGCAGATTGGGAAACATGTCTGCTACCGGCATACCAGCCTCTTTGCGCGAAGTAATAGCCAGTAGATTGACTCTCGGATGACGCACCAACAAACGCAATAATTCAACGCCTGTGTAACCTGTCCCGCCCACGATACCGACTTTTACCATCATCCATCCTTTCTGTGTTCTGCCGCCCAAAAACAAAAGCCGCCCGAAGGCGGCTTGCGTATCAGACCATCCAGCAACGCACTAGCGTTTGGAGAACTGTTTGGCACGCCGCGCTTTGCGTAAGCCAACCTTCTTGCGTTCCACTTCACGCGCATCACGCGTCACCAGACCGGCTTTTTTGAGTGTCAACTTCAAATCCTGACTAAAATCAATCAATGCACGGGTAATGCCATGGCGAACCGCCCCCGCCTGACCGGTTTCACCACCACCATGCACATTCACCATGATATCAAAAGAAGCCTGATGATTGGTCAACTCCAACGGTTGACGCACGATCATGCGCCCCGTTTCGCGCGAAAAATACTGATCGAGCGGCCGATCATTCACGACGATGTTACCAGAACCAGCCTTCAGAAACACGCGCGCAACAGCATCTTTACGACGCCCGGTACCATAATAATAATTGCCAATCATAACTGACCCCTGATTTCGAGTGATTTTGGCTGCTGTGCCGAGTGCGGGTGCGCCTCACCAGCATAGCATTTCAGTTTTTTCAGCATGGCGTATCCCAAAGGCCCTTTGGGCAACATGCCCTTGACAGCTTTCTCCAGTGCACGACCGGGAAAACGCTGTTGCATTTTGGCAAAAGTGGTTTCATAGATGCCGCCGGGAAGCCCCGAGTGGCGATAATACTTTTTATCCAGCGCCTTGTTACCGGTCACTTTCAGTTTTTCAACGTTCACAACCACGATATAATCGCCCGTATCCACGTGCGGGGTATATTCCGGCTTGTGTTTGCCGCGCAGAATTCTGGCTGCCTGTGCAGCGACATGCCCCAACACCTGATCGGTGGCATCAACAACAAACCACTCACGCTCAACTTCGTGCGGTTTGGCAGAAAAGGTATTCATTCGAAACCTCTAACTCAATCTTTTACAAGGAAAGCGGAGAATTTTAAAGGCAATCTCTTGCTCTGTCAAATTAAAACTTGCACCAATTCCGAAAAGACTGCGATAATCCGACGCATCACCTGTTTGCGCCCCTTGTACATTTTCTCCGTGACTGCTCCTGCCACACGCCACATTGAAGGTTTTTCCCTGGCCATCATCGCAGCAGTCGGGTTTTCTGCCAAGGCCATTTTTGTCAAACTGGCTTACCAGATTACTCCAATTGATCCGATCACATTGCTCAGTCTGCGCATGGCATTTTCCGTGCCGGCTTTTCTATTCGTGGCTTTTTCACGGCGCGGCCGTTATCCACCATTGTCCCTCCACGACTGGCTACTCATTTGCGCACTGGGGCTGATTGGCTATTATCTGTCCAGCCTGCTCGATTTCATGGGGCTGCAATATCTTAGCGCCGGACTGGAGCGCCTGATACTGTTTCTGTACCCCACCATCACTGTACTGCTTGCTGCCATCTGGCTCAAACACCCGATGACCCGCACACATGTCGTGGCCATCGCGCTCAGTTACAGCGGAATTGCGCTCGCTTTCGTCAATGAAGTACCACAAGGTAACCATGACATATGGTTGGGTGCCGCGCTGGTATTTGCCAGCACACTGGCATATTCAATTTACCTGACCGGGGCAGGACATGCCATCACTCGCATCGGCAGCATCCGTTTCACCGCCTTGAGCATGCTGGTCGCCAGCACGGCCACCCTGCTGCAGTTCTCGTTCACCCACCATGCCAGCGCATTGCGGCAACCCCTGCATATCTACGAACTGGCGCTTGGCATGGCCGTGTTTTCCACCATCCTGCCTGTATTTGCCCAATCGGCCGCCATTCGGCTGATTGGTCCCGGACGCGCCGCACTGATAGGCTCCATCGGCCCGGTCAGCACGATTTTCATGGCGTGGCTCATCCTGCATGAAAATGTCAGCCTGACACAATTGTTTGGTTCAGCGTTGGTATTGGCGGGAGTCTGGCTCATCGGACGCAAGCAACGAATAACCAAACACTGATTTTCCGTCAGCGCGCCACCGGCGCGGCTATGTGGAAATAAATCAGCGGTTCCCTGACCCCGCCAGCCACCTTGCGCGTGGCGTCGCCAGATTCAATCGCATGAATCCGCTCCCCCCTGCGCCAAACTGGCTGCCTGAACTCAGACCCCAGCCAAACCGCTCGACAAACCACGCTGACAACCGCTCGTCTGGCACACCAAGCGCGCGACAGTCCAACCAGACCAGCATACCCGCCTGTGGCAACAACGGCCGGATTCGTGGTTCACACGCTGCCAGATACTGCATCAGCATGTCACGACTGTCGCGCAAGTATTGCATCAGGGCATCCAGCCATTCCGCGCCATGCTGGTAAGCTGCTTCAAACGCCACCAGACTGAACGGGTTATACAACGCCGGATGACCCATACATTGGCGTAGCGTTGCATATGATGCCGCCTGCGTTACCACTAGCGCCGACAATCCCAGACCCGGCATGCTGAAGGTTTTGCCCGGCCCCAGCGCCGTCACCACCCTGTCGCCAGGACCAGCGATTTGTGCCAACGGCGTGTGTTGCTCCCCCGGATAAAGCATGTCGGCATGAATTTCGTCGCTAAACACCAGCCAACCACGGTCGCGCGCCAGATCCAGCACGGCGCGCAACTCGTCTTGGCGCCAGACACGACCAAGCGGGTTATGCGGCGAGCAAAGCAGTAGCATGCCAACTTCTTTCCCGGTCAACCCGGCAAGATGCTGCATGTCCATCTGATATCGTCCATCCTTGTCGACGGACAACGGGTTTTCCAGTACACGGCGCCCCAGTCGTTGCACCGTTCTGGCCAGTGCCGGATACACTGGCGGCTGCACAATCACCGCATCGCCAGGAACAGTAAACGCTTCTATACACATTGCCAGCGAGGCCATGACGCCGGGAACGAGCAACATTTGTGACGGTTGCCAACCATGTCGCGCGGTCAGCCAACCGGCCAGACTGTCCAATACGCTCTCATCAGCGGTGGTGTAACCATAGACCGGGTGCGCGGCGCGCGCCAGCAGCGCCTGCGTAACAGCAGGCGGCGCAGCAAAATCCATGTCGGCCAACCACAACGGCAACACGTCATCGCTGCCAAATCGCTCCCGCCTGCCTGTCCACTTTTCGCTCTGTGTGCCAGTGCGATCGACGACCATATCAAAATCAAAGCTACCGTCAATACAATGGCTGCCTGCTTTCAACCAATCCGCTCCCATACCGTCACTTGCGCCACGCTATGCTGAAATTTGCGCCGGGTTTCACGAATGACGAATGGAACATCGCGCGGCGCACCCACCAGTCGAAAATGAACCGACAAAATCGCCTTCAAGCCATCCAGTCCGGCCACGTTCTCACCATCACGACGAAACCCGCCCAGCCAGTCGGCGCGTGGCGTGTAATCCTCCATCCAGGTGTAAGGCGATGACAGTACCAGCATGCCACCCGGTACAAGTCGCGTATGTACGTCGCGCAGAAATTGTGCCGGCCGGTATAAGCGGTCAATCAGGTTGGCGGCCAAAATCAAATCAAAATCATGCAAGGTTTCTTTCAGATTGCATGCATCACCCTGCATAAAGTGCACGCGATGTTGCGTCGCCTCCAGCCCCAATTCGACCAGCGTGCAGTATTTATCGCTATTGATCTCTCCTTCTTCAACCCGACTGTAACGCACACTACCGTGTTGCGCCAACGCCACCCCCAGTTGAATGAAGCGCGCAGAAAAATCCACACCAACTACTGCATCAAAGGCGCGCGCCAATTCAAAACTTGCCCGCCCAACGGCACAACCCAAGTCCATCGCCCGCCGCATCGGTTTGCCTTGCATGGCCGCCAACGCCAATTCTGCCATGGCGCGGGGAAAGTTATCGACCCCAAAATACGTATCGCCATAATGAAATTCAGCATATTCAGACAACTGGCGGTCGGTTTCGTAATACAGTGCTGGCGCCACCGGTTGTTCATCACTGACGACATAGCGAAATCCGGCATGCTGAAAGAAATGGCGCCGAAAAGCATAGCGCGCACTACGGCGCGCCTCATTGCCGCAAGAAATCCACGATCCTCCCTTGATAAGATTGTGTCGGCCGTCAAACGTCGGTATGGTAAAATCATCGTAACAAGGATGCACTTCAAATCCGGCAAACGGATGAATCGGTGTTTCACACCATTGCCAGACATTGCCGACCACGTCAAACCACTGCCCATGCGCAAACCGCGTGACAGGACAAGAAGACGCCCACCAATCAAGATGCAGATTTGCCTGCCCACGTTCCTGATCGGGTAATTCACTCACTCCAGCCACGTCATACAAACGATACCATTCTGCCTCGGTCGGCAAACGCACCGGCAAACCCGTCTTGTCGGCATACCAATGACACCATGCTCGCGCTTCGTGAAAATTCACTTCCACCGGCCAATCCCACGGCATGGGCACCTCTTCGGTCATCAAACGCAGCTTCCAACCAAAACTCGCAACCCCTGCGTCAACAGAAATCGCCACCCAAAATTCCGGGTGTTGCGCGCGGGTAAACATTCGCCACGCCAGCCCCTCCTCATCCCACCAGGCGTCATTGAGGTATCCCCCCGCCTGCACAAAATCCAGAAACAATGCATTGCTCACCAAATGGCGACTGGTTTCAAACGCTGGCAACATCACCTCATGCTCGCCATATTCGTTATCCCAACCATAATAAGGATCATCGCGCCGTTTGCCGATATGCACGGTACCTGCCGAAACCGATACCCGTTCATCGACAGGTGGTTGGCCACTTTCCCGACATATCGGCCAGGCCGGATGTTGCCGCACCCAGGCGATATTCTGCTGCCGAATCAAGACGGAAGACGTCTCCAGATGAATGCGTTCATGTTCGATGCCCATCAAAATCACCCACCAGGGATGATCCCAGCCAACAGGGACCGCAAGCGGTGCGTTGGCAATCACGGCATCGACCCGGGCACGTACCGCATCACGATATGCCCGCGCGACATCCAGCGCCGGCCAGTCATAATGCGCCACATCCAGGTCATCCCAGCTCATTTCATCCACACCAACTGCAAACAGCGATTCCAGCCCGGCATCGATACGCTGGTCAATCAATCCGGCCAGCAATAATTTGTTGACAAAAAATGTCGCCGTATGGCCAAAATAAAAAATCAGCGGATGACGCAATGCAATGGGTTTCTGGTACCACGCCGCCTCATCGGACAGCACCTCGAACAACTGCTCGTAGCGTGAAAAAGTGGCGTGAAAATATTGACGAATCTGTTCACGCAATTTTTCGACATCCATGTCGTCGAGTCGCGGCGTGCGTGGAAAAATCGGCAAGCTCATGGGTTAACGTCCAATCTGTTTCACAAACACTTTAGAATGTCGCACAGCATTGTATTGCATCTGCCGCTCGGTCGGCAGATTATCCACCGATGCCACTCGGAATCCTCGTTCCACGAACCAATGTTCTGTATGAGTAGTAAGCGCAAACAAACGCTGCAACCCTTGCGAACGTGCGGTACGTTCGACCGCCCACAACAAATCATCGCCATAATTTCGTCCGCGATAATCCGGATGCACTACCAGACAGGCAACCTCGCCACTACCATCATCCGGATAGGGATACAACGCCGCACAACCTACCAGACGATCGTCATATTCCAGCACCACAAACCGGTCGATATCCATTTCCAGCCGTTCACGCGAACGCCGGACCAGCACGCCTTTTTCTTCTAACGGACTGATGAGTTGCTGGATACGCCCGACATCATCCATACGCGCGGGGCGCAAATTTTCCATACGCGCGCGCGTGAGCAGCGTACCCGAACCGTCGTGGGTAAACAATTCGCGCAGCAAAGCGCCATCGGCATGACGGGTAATCAGGTGTATCCGTGCCACGCCCTGTTGACAAGCACGGATGGCGCTGGGCAAATAATAGGCAGTATCGTCATCCTTTGTCGACCGTCCAGCCAACAGACGGGTCGCTTCCGGCACAGTCAGCGATGTCTGCAATTCTCCCTGTTCATCGTATACCCCTTCGGCATCCATCAAAAAAATCAGTTTTTCGGCCTGCACTGCCGCCGCCGCATTACTGGCCACGTCCTCCAGTGTCAGATTGAAAATCTCGCCGGTCGGCGAATATCCCAAAGGGGACAACAATACGATGTCATTGTCATCAAGGCGCTGCCGCAACGCTTGCGCGTTGATTTTGCGCACCACGCCGGTGTGCAACAAATCCACACCACTGCGCACGCCGACGGGTCTTGCTGTCACAAAATTGCCCGACACCACTCGAATATCCGCATTGGCCATCGGCGTATCGAGCAGGCTGGTAGACAACATGGCTTCAATTTCGACCCGCACTTCACCCACTGCTTCCTTGACACACGCCAGCGCTGCATCATCCGTTACCCGCAAACCCTCCACATAGCGGGTTTCAGCCTTGCGCTCCAGCAAATGCGCCTCCACCTGCGGCCGCACACCATGCACCAGCACCAACCGCACACCAAGGCTGGTCAACAGATTGATATCCTGCGCCAGGCGGGAAAACTGTTCGTCCACCAGCATTTCGCCACCAAACGCCAACACGAACGTCTTGCCGCGAAAGGCATGAATATAAGGTGCCACCGAACGAAACCAATGTGCAAAAATCCCGGCATCCATCAACCATGCTCCTTGAGGCTGCCCTGCAACGATTGCGCCAACGCCAGTGCCGCCGCCACAGATGCATCCAGACAGGTAAAGTGCGCCATTTTCCGTCCGGGACGCGCGGATTCCTTGCCATAACAGTGTAATTTGACCTGTGGGTGACACAGCAGCGCTGCCCAGTCTGGCCGACCAGACTGCCAATCATCTCCCAACAGATTCACCATGACAGCCGGGGTATGTTGCGACACACCGCCCAAGGGCAAATTGCACAAGGCACGAACCTGCAACTCGAACTGACTGGCAAGGCATGCGTCCAACGTGTAATGGCCACTGTTATGTGGCCGTGGCGCCAGTTCATTCACCAGTAACGCCCCGTCAGTCGTGACAAAGAACTCCACTGCCAGCACACCATGGTAATCGAATCGCGCGGCAATATTGATTGCCGTGGCGCTGGCCGCCTCGATCAATGCAGCATCCACTCGCGCTGGTGCGATACTGATATCCAGAATCCCGTTCACGTGCTGATTCTCGACAACCGGAAAACACACCGTTTCACCCATCGCATTACGCGCCAGCACGACCGATACTTCCTTGTATAACCCAACCAACCGCTCCAGTACACAGGTTTCTTTGCCCATTTCGGCAAACGCCCGCCTCGCATCATCCAAACAGGCGACCCGTGCTTGCCCCTTGCCATCATAACCAAAACGCGCCACCTTCAAAATGGCAGGAAACCCCGTCAACTCAGCAGCCGATGCCAAGTCATCCTCACTGGACACCACCGCAAACGCTGTCGTGGCAAAACCCTGTGCCTGCAACCATTGCTTTTCATATATTCGATGCTGTACGGTAGCAACGACCTGTGCCGACGGCCTGACCGGACAATTGGCTGACAACATGCGCAAGGTATCTGCCGGCACATTCTCAAACTCGGTCGTTACCGCCACACATTCACGCGCCATACGCTGCAACGCTGCCACATCGTCGTATTCAGCACACAGATGCCAATTGGCGAGACCACCCGCAGGGCTGTTATGGTCAGGGTCCAACACCATCACCCGATATCCCATTTCACGCGCGGCCAGCACAAACAGGCGCCCAAGCTGACCTCCGCCCAGAATACCCAATGTCGCTCCCGGCAGAATCATCCCTTCCGGTTTCGCCATATCAAGCATCCTCATCCAGCGTCATGTGCAACACATCCTGCGTCTGCCGGACACGAAATGCCGCTAACGCCTCAGCTACATTTGCCTCGGTTGCCGCTATCATGGCCGCCGCAAACAGTGCCGCATTGACCGCCCCTGCTTCACCAATGGCAAAGGTGGCCACCGGAATCCCTTTTGGCATCTGTACAATCGATAACAGGGAATCCTGACCGTTCAAATGCCGGGAAGGAATCGGCACGCCCAATATCGGCACCAAGGTTTTCGCTGCCAACATACCAGGCAAATGCGCAGCACCTCCGGCACCGGCGATAATGGCGCGCAAACCACGCGCCTGCGCTTTCTCTGCATAATCAAACAATAAATCCGGTGTGCGATGCGCTGATACCACCCGGGTTTCGAACGGCACACCCAAGGCACGCAATTGTGCTGCTGCCAACCGCATGATCGGCCAGTCACTCTGGCTGCCCATCACAATCCCTACCTGACAAGTTTCCATTTCTGCACTCAGCCATCCCGACATTAAAATCACAATTGTAACCGAATACGTAACTCCTGATTTATTCCCCCGCCATCGTGGCGGTTTGGCGATCACGCGCCATCATCCTATTTCCTTTTTGGTCTGAAACCCCGGCCTGAAGGCCGGTGACCTAATTGCTGTCCGCTCAGTGCTCACGACGCACAAAACTCACACGCATGCACACACCGACACCATTGCCGGTATCCAGAATCTCCAGCGTTGCCTGATGCTGGCGCACAATTTCCGTCACGATGGCAAGTCCAAGCCCGCAACCATTGCCGGGGCTGCCTTCGACACGATAGAATCGTTCCAGCACATTCTGGCGCTGATTGAGCGGAATGCCCATGCCGTTATCCTCCACTTCAATCACCGCGCGCTCTGACCGATAGCAGCGCACTGTCACCACACCCCCTGCCGGAGTATAGCGCATGGCATTATCCACCAGATTGCCAATCAACTCTTGCAGCAATAATTTATCTGCCACACACCATGTCGGTTGCAACTCGAAACCAATATCGATATTTTTTTCCTGCGCAATCGGCAACCAGGCTGCCATCATGCTTTCCACGACATCTGCAAGATTCAATGGCTGCAACCGCAACAAATATTGCGCGCCGGGTTCGGCTCGCGCCAACGCCAGCAACTGGTTGACCAGATGCGTCACACGGCGTGTTGCATCAAGCAAAGTATGCAAGACGTTGGCAGTATCCGCTGGCAACGGTTCGCGTAACAACAACTCCACCTGCGTCTGCAAACCAGCCAATGGTGTACGCAACTGATGCGCTGCGTTGGCCAAAAACCTGTGTTGGCCATCGATAAGCGCGGCCAGATTACTCAACAATGCATTCAACGCCATAACGACCGGGCGCGCCTCCAGCGGCGCATGCTCCTCCGGTACCGGACGCAAATCGGTATGCGATCGACTGGCAATCTCGCGCCGCAACGCCTCCATTGGCTCCAGACCACGCCGGATGCCTTGCGATACCAGCGCCACAGCCGCCAAGGCAATCACCAAGGCAGGCATCAAGGTTAACGCCAACAGTTCATACAAATTACGATCGCGCCGAATCAAAGTCTCGGCTATCTGAACCACCAACGGATGTGCCACGCCATTTGTATCGACAAGCACCATCCACATCGCACCCACCCGCACTGCGCGCCCGGCATAACGGGCATTGTAAAACATCAGTTTGCTTGCTCCGGCAGTAGATAACCTGGACATCCGTGATGAATGACTTGCCCCGGCTTGCGACTCCATCAACGACGGCGGAATGGGCAAATTCAAATTGCCCGCAAACATTTTTCCCGAGTCATCGGCAATCTGAAAATAGGCTTTATCATACACATGCGTAAACAGGGATCGCAACGAATCCTGCGACATCAGCAAGACCGGTCGACCTCGCACAAAGACGATACGCTGAACAAGTGCCTGAATCGGATCTTGCAAGGCTCGGTCGAATGCCCGCGTCGTCGCCACGCGCACGCTATAAAAAGAAATCAGCGTGGCAATGGCCAGCAAAGTCAACAAAGGAGCAAGCAACCAGCGCAACAGCAATACACGCAGACTGTCGCTTTTCCGCACCATCATGGCGCGCCGGATATCGCCCTTCACGTATTCAGGGCAGACAGGGATTCAACCGGCTCCAGCAGATAACCGAAACCACGAATGGTGCGCATACTGACACCAGCAGGCTCCAGCTTGGTTCTCAAACGAGACATATACACCTCAATGGCATTCGGACTGATGTTTTCATCCCAATTACACACCGACTGCAAGATTTTTTCCTTGCTCAACACCTGCCCCTGATGTAGCAGCAAATACTCCAGCACCGACCATTCACGCGCAGTCAAAGCAATCTCGATATCACCAATCCACGCCCGATGCGCCGAAGTATCGAACAACAACTGCCCGCAACGCAGCTGCACGCTATTGGCCGATGTAGAACGCCGCATCAACGCGCGAACCCGGGCTTCGAATTCTTTCAGCACAAACGGCTTCACCAGATAATCGTCAGCACCGAAATCCAGTCCGCGCACCTTGTCTGACACATCATCACGCGCAGTCAGGATAAGCACCGCGCACGACTGACCACGGGCGCGCAAACGCTTTAGCACCTGCAAACCATCCATTCCCGGCAGGCCAATATCCAGCACCACCAAGTCGTGACACGTATCGGACAACACCCGATCGGCCATCGCACCATCACCCACCCGGTCTACCGCGTAGCCACCCGCTTCCAGCGCCCGCACCAGACCAGCTGCCAGCAACTCATCGTCTTCCACAATCAGCACACGCACGTCTTTGCTCCCAAAATCGCCCCAATCCCTGCCAGAGCATGTCTTTTCGCCTGACTGACATTGACTACATTGACAACACCGGCAAACCAGCCCGGTTGGACACATGCCGCCATAATAAGTTGCCAACCTGATATTCAGGTGGAAGCCAGTCGATAAGCCGGGTTCTGTCGTGGGCAATCATTCCTCTAGGCACGCGGTTACCCGCGTGCTCAAGCAACCTACCCGCAGACTCGGCGAGCCGCGTCAATGTCTGCCTATTTGGCCTTGCTCCGGATGGAGGTTACCGCGTTTCACGTCCGCCTTGCGGCATACTCGTCTCTGTGGCCCTGTTCCTCGCCTCACGGCGGCCGGCCATTAACCGGCATCCTGCTCTATGGAGCCCGGACTTTCCTCCCCCCCGCTATCGCAGGGCGGCGATTGCCTGACTGACTTCCAATGACATTTTACCTGAGTTCTGCCGTTTTACCCGAGGAAACACCGAACAACACAACAAATTCACAAACCACGGCGATCACCAGACACCAACCCGCTTTCACCCGGCAAATTGCCTGAATTACCCGCTGACCCATTTTTACGGCATTCTGTTTAGGCACCTTTTTATGCAAAAGAGGCATAAAAATCCCGCTAAAAAAATACCTTGATTTCGAGCTCCGAATAAACCGGCTGCCCATTTCTGATGCCAGGCTGAAACAGTTTGTGTTCAAACGCGTCACGAGCGTTACGATCAAACACGCCAGGAGGATTGCTGTCTTCCACCTTGACCGATGTCACTCTTCCCACGTCATCAAGCCTGACCCGCAAACGCACCCAACCATGCTCGCCCGCTGGAATGCCGGTTGGTGCAATCGGCACGATGGCATGAACCGGGACGGGTAACACATCCAGTTCGCGTGCCAGATAATAATGCGTATCGACCAGTACCGGTGTGTCGAGCACTGGTACGGGCGCCTGTACGACAGGTAACGACTTCTCGGGTACCGCAACGTGTTGTGCCGGTTGCAACTTGTCTGCGGTCGCCGGTGACGTGGACAAAGATGCCGTCGGCAGTATGGGTTTGTTTTTCACCAGCGAATGCGTGCCGGGCGCCAATCGAACTTGCAATACAACAGGCGACGCACGCTGTGCTTGCGACCGCACGCCCACCCAGCCAAACAATATTGCATGCAAAGCCAATGACAACAGTAGCGCTGCCAGCACGCGCCGCGCCGCAGGAGACAACTCCGGCTCACGAAAATCCGGCTCACGAAAATCCTGCGTCATGACTGTATGAGAGGCACTAATTTATTCCTGCACGGTCGCAGAACACATTCTCGTCAGTGCAGGACTCTTGGCATCACCAGCATGAATGATGCAATCTCGGCGTCGAAATGTACGCCATCCTCCGCCACGAACTGATAACTGCCGCGCATGGTGCCAACCGGCGTATTGATGGCCGTACCACTGGTATATTCAAACGCCTCTCCCGGTTTGAGCATCGGTTGCTCACCGACAACACCCAATCCGCGAACTTCCTGCACCCGGTTTTCAGCATCTGTGATGATCCAATGCCGCGATACCAATTGCGCCGCCGCCAACCCCGTATTCACAATGGTAATGGTATAGGAAAACACATAGCGTTGTTCATCCTCGCTGGACTGGTCTGGCAAAAACGCTGTTTGTACCGTGACCGTTATGTGATGCTTGCGGCTATCGCCCATTTATTCTCCTTCGCGCATCAAATTCGGATATATCAAAACAAAAAACGAAACGCCGCACAGTTGCCCGAACGTAAATATCAGGTAAAATCGGAAATAATCGTCAAAGTAACGTTACCTGAACGATTCTATCAGAGCAGCCTTACCCAAGGAGTCATTGTGTCAAAAACGTTTCGCATCGCCCCTAGTATTCTATCCGCAAACTTCGCCAAATTGGGACAAGAAGTGACAGATGTCATCGCTTCTGGCGCCGATATCATCCACTTTGATGTCATGGATAACCATTACGTGCCCAACCTGACCATCGGCCCTCTGGTCTGCGAATCGTTACGTCCGGTCACCGATGCCATCATCGATGTGCATCTGATGGTCAAGCCGGTGGATCGTATTATTCCCGATTTCGCCAAAGCGGGAGCCAATATCATCACCTTTCATCCGGAAGCCTCCGAACACATCGACCGCAGCCTGTCGCTCATCCGTGACAGCGGCTGCAAGGCTGGTCTGGTGTTCAACCCGGCCACACCTCTGGACTACCTGAACCATGTCATGGATAAACTTGACATTATTCTGCTCATGTCGGTCAACCCCGGGTTTGGTGGTCAAAAATTCATTCCGGAAACCTTGAACAAAATCCGCGCTGTCCGTCAAAAAATTGACGGATCCGGTCGCGACATCTGGCTGGAAGTCGATGGCGGCATCAAAACCGACAACATCGCCGACGTTGCCTGCGCTGGCGCAGACACCTTCGTGGCAGGCTCCGCAGTGTTCGGCGCTGGCAAAGAAACCGATGCGCACCGCTATGACAGTATCATCCGTGCCCTGCGTGCCGAACTGGCCGGATGCTGACATGACGGTTCCCATTCCTGTTAAAGCCGTCGTCATCGATCTGGATGGCACCCTGCTCGACACTGCGCCCGACCTGGCCTACGCCGCTACACTGATGATGGCGGAACTGGGTCTTGATGCCCCACCGTTGGACGTGATACGCACGTACATTGGCAATGGGGTCTCCCGTCTGGTCAAGCGCGTGCTAACGGGCGACATGTCTGCGGAACCGGACGCTGAACTGTTCAAGCGCGCTTACGCCCTGTACGAAAAACATTACAGCGCCAACGTCGCCCGTGAATCAGCGCCATTTCCAGGTGTCATCGAAGGACTCCAGTCTCTGCGCAAACAGGGATTCCGGCTTGCCTGCATCACCAATAAGGTCGCGGTTTTTACGCTACCCCTGCTTCGCGACACGCATCTGCTGGATTTTTTCGAACTCGTATTGCCCGGTGACAGTCTGCCCAAACGCAAGCCAGATCCTTTGCCCCTGCTGCACGCCTGTGCCCATTTCGGCATCCAGCCAGCCGAATTGTTGCTCATCGGCGATTCACTCAATGACACGCAAGCCGCGCGCGCCGCCGGATGCCATGTCTTTTGCGTGCCCTACGGCTACAACCGGGGACAACCGGTCGCTGACCTCTATCCCGATGCCGTCATACCCAGCATTGCAGCGGCGAGCGCTCTGATTGAAAAATTGGTATGACAGGTCACCCCACATGACTCCACAGCAATTCAAAGCGCTCGCACAACAAGGTTACAACCGGGTTGCGCTGGTGCGCACCCTGCCGGCCGACCTGGACACACCTTTGTCGGTCTACCTCAAGCTCGCCAACGCACCATACAGTTATCTGCTCGAATCTGTCGTGGGTGGCGAGCGCTTTGGTCGCTACTCCATCATCGGCTTACCCGCGCGAACCATCCTGCGCGTCAACGAAAACCGGATCCGGATTGAAACCGACGGCAATATCACCGAACAGCACGAACAAGGCAACCCGCTGGATTTCATTGCCAACTGGCTCGACACGTTCCATACCGCCCCCATTACCGGCCTGCCCAGATTTCACGGCGGCCTGGCAGGATATTTTGGCTACGATACCGTGCGTTACATTGAAAAACGACTGGCGCATACTCACAAACCGGATACCCTGCACACACCAGACATCTTGCTGTTACTGAGTGAAGAACTGGCTGTCATCGACAATCTGACCAGCCAACTCATCCTCATCGTCTACGCCAATCCGCAGCAGGACGGCGCTTACGACGCCGCACTAAAACGACTCGATGACTGTCAGCATACCCTGCAACAACCCGTCACGCCACCGACGACCACTGAGACGACCACTGAGACGACCACTGACCAGCACGCAGACACAGCAAGCATCACGCGCGAAACATCCAAAACGGATTATCTGCAAGCCGTCGCTCGCGCCAAAACATACATTGCCGCCGGGGACATGATGCAAGTGCAGATCGGACAACGGCTCGTCAAACCCTTCCAGACTTCCCCGCTGTCACTGTACCGCGCCTTGCGCGCCATCAATCCATCGCCCTACCTGTATTACTACGACATGAAAGATTTTCATGTTGTCGGTGCATCGCCCGAAATTCTGGTGCGTCAGGAACGGCGTGAAGATGGCAAATATGTCACCATACGCCCCCTGGCTGGCACCCGGCCACGCGGAGACACACCACAACAAGATGCCGATCTGGCCAAAGAACTGCTGGCCGATCCGAAAGAAATTGCCGAACATCTGATGCTCATCGACCTTGCCCGCAACGACATTGGCCGTATCGCCGAAACCGGCACGGTCAAAGTCACCGATCAAATGACCATCGAACGCTACTCACACGTCATGCACATCGTCAGCGCCGTGGAAGGCAAACTCAAATCCGGCATCGACAACATGGACGTATTGCGCGCCACCTTTCCTGCCGGCACGTTGACTGGCGCGCCAAAAATCCGCGCCATGGAAATCATTGACGAGCTCGAACCCGGCAAACGGGGCATTTATGGTGGCGCCGTCGGATACCTGGGTTTCAACGGTGAAATGGATTTGGCCATCGCCATCCGCACCGCCATCATCAAAGATGGCAAACTGTATGCACAGGCCGCTGCCGGCATTGTCGCCGACTCCATTCCCGACAACGAATGGCAAGAAACAGAAAACAAAGCCCGTGCTGTCCTGCGTGCGGCAGAGTTGGCCGAACAAGGCCAGCTTTTCGGCACAACCACACGATTTACAGGGGAGAAAAAATGAGTTTACTGGAAGATTTCAAAGCATTTGCCGTCAAGGGCGATGTCATCGACCTGGCCGTGGCCGTGATTATTGGCGGCGCCTTTGGCAAAATCGTCACCAGCCTGGTAGGCGACGTCATCATGCCCATCACCGGCGCATTGATCGGCAAAATCGACTTTTCCAATTTTTTTCTGGCCTTGGGCGAGGTGCCTGCCAATACCCCACACACACTCGATGCCATGCGTAAAGCGGGCATACCCATACTCGCGTATGGCGACTTCATCACGGTTGCCATCAATTTTCTGCTGCTGGCCTTCATCATCTTCCTGATGATACGCGCCGTATCGCGCCTCAAACACGCCGAACCATCCGCGCCACCCGCACCACCTGCATCCACACCCGAAGATATCGAACTGTTGCGCGAAATTCGGGATCTACTGAAGGCAAAACCGGAATAGCGCCACCACACCGGATTCCTCGTTTTACGACACGACATTCCGCTGGTGTGACAACAAATGCGCCAGCGCCGACTTGAGACTCCCTTCCGGCAAATCGACGTGCAAGTTATCCAATGTTGTCAGCGCCCGCGCTGACAACACCCGCTGTGTCGACTTGGGTGGTGTGGGCAACAATTGTCCGACATCGACTTTGATGGCGAGTGACACAGACAACCCGGCGCGTGCAAGCTCAGCCGCCAACCGCAATGAAGATTGCCGCAATTTTCCTGCCACGACAGCGCTACGGCAATACACCGGCAACACGCCATCGCGCACCCTTCCAGGCACGGTCTCATCGCGCGCCCAGGCAGGAGCAATCCGCCGCCAGAGGCGATCAACCCGATTTGCTTCATCGACCGCCGACTGAAATTCGCCCAAACGAATGTCGGCAGCAGCCAGCCAGCCAGCCGGTTTGATGATAGACATCATTTTTTTCATGTTATTTTCAAACAGAAATAACGCAGGAAATATGTCGGCATGGTAACATAACGGGTATTTTTCTGGTATAACACCCGCAATAATCCATCCAGTCAAACCCACTTTGCTAAACAAACCCCGCCAAATTCATCCAGCCAAACCATGATTTCCTCCTTGCTGAAAAAAATTCTGGGCAGCCGCAATGACCGGTTGGTCAAACAATATCGCGCCAAAGTACAAGCCATCAACGCGCTAGAACCCGCCATGCAAGCGCTGTCTGACGCACAACTGCGCAACAAAACCGACGAATTCCGTCAGCGTCATGCCAAAGGCGAAAGCCTCGATGCGCTGTTGCCGGAAGCCTTTGCCGTGGTACGTGAAGCCGGTCGTCGTGTGCTCGGACAGCGGCATTACGACGTCCAACTCATCGGCGGCATGGTACTGCACGATGGCAAAATTGCTGAAATGCGCACCGGCGAAGGCAAAACACTGATGGCAACGCTACCGGCTTATCTGAATGCCTTGCCTGGCAAAGGCGTACACGTTGTCACCGTCAACGACTATCTGGCCAGTCGTGACGCCCATATCATGGGCAAACTGCATGGATTTCTGGGTCTGACCGTCGGTGTCAGTCTGGCGCAAATGTCACAAGAAGAAAAACAGGCCGCCTATGGTGCCGATATCACCTATGGCACCAACAATGAATATGGATTCGATTACCTGCGTGACAACATGGTCTACCAACCCGACGAAAAAGTGCAGCGCGGGTTGCACTTTGCCATCGTCGATGAGGTAGACTCGATTCTGATTGACGAGGCACGCACTCCGCTCATCATCTCCGGTCAGGCGGAAGACAGCGCCGAGCTCTATATCCAAATCAATGCCATCATTCCCGGCCTCGTCCAGCAAAAAATCGAAGATGGCCCAGGCGACTTCTGGGTGGATGAAAAAGCCCACACAGTCCTGCTGTCGGAAGCCGGCCATGAGCGGGCAGAACAACTACTCACCGACGCCGGTCTACTGGCGCCGGGCTCCAGTCTGTACGAAGCCGGCAACATCAACCTCATGCACCATGTGTACGCTGCTTTGCGCGCCCATGCGCTGTATCATCGTGACCAGCACTATGTCGTGCAACAAGAAGAAGTGGTCATCGTGGACGAATTCACCGGTCGCCTGATGTCTGGTCGCCGCTGGTCGGAAGGTCTGCATCAAGCGGTAGAGGCCAAAGAAGGCGTCCCCATCCAGAAAGAAAACCAGACGCTGGCCTCGATCACTTTCCAGAATTATTTCCGCATGTATGCCAAACTGTCTGGCATGACGGGCACGGCAGATACAGAAGCATATGAATTCCAGCAGATTTATGGCCTGGAGACCGTGGTCATCCCCACTCACCGCCCGATGATACGCATCGATCGCATGGATCAAGTGTTTCGCAGCGCACGCGAAAAATATCAAGCCATCCTCAACGACATCGCTGATTGCCACAAACGTGGCCAACCCGTACTGGTCGGCACGACCAGCATTGAAAACAACGAATATTTATCCGGCCTGCTCAAACAGGCCAAAATTCCTCACGAAGTACTCAACGCCAAGCAGCATGCGCGCGAAGCGGAAATCATCGCCCAAGCCGGACAAACCGGTGCGGTCACCATTGCGACCAACATGGCTGGCCGCGGTACCGATATCGTGCTGGGCGGCAATATCGAGCGCGACATCGACGCCATCCACCAGAATGAAGATTTGAACGATACCCAAAAAGATTTCCAGATAACCCAGCTTAAACAGGCATGGCAAAAACGGCACGACACCGTGCTTTCTGCCGGTGGACTGCATATCATCGGCACCGAACGACATGAATCGCGTCGCGTTGACAACCAGTTGCGCGGTCGCGCCGGTCGCCAGGGCGACCCTGGTTCCAGCCGCTTTTACCTGTCGCTGGAAGACCCGTTATTACGCATCTTTGCCGCTGACCGTGTTGCCCGCATGATGGACATGCTCAAAATGCCTGATGGTGAAGCCATCGAACATAGCATGGTCACCCGCGCCATTGAAAATGCTCAACGCAAGGTCGAGGCACGTAACTTTGACATGCGTAAGCAACTGCTCGAATACGACGATGTTGCCAATGAACAGCGCAAAGTCATCTATGAACAACGCAACGACCTGCTTGCCAGCCAGGATATCCACGAAACCATCGACGCGATGCGCGCTGACGTACTGCAAGAGTTGATGGCGGCGCACATTGCCCCGGGCAGCATGGAAGAAGAATGGGACGTCACAGGGCTCGAACATGCACTGAAAACCGAATTTCAACTGGATATGCCCATCACGCAATGGCTGGAACAGGATAAAAAGCTGGACGAATCCGGCCTGCGCGAACGCCTGATTACCCATGCCGCCGACATCGCACGGCAGCGCAACGAATCCGTTGGCACAACTGCCGCTCACCATTTCGAGCGCGCCATGATGTTGCAAAGCATTGACAGTCACTGGCGCGAGCACCTTGCCGCCCTCGACCTGTTGCGACAGGGAATCCATCTGCGTGGCTACGCACAGAAAAACCCAAAACAAGAATACAAGCGCGAGGCGTTCGACCTGTTCTCCATCATGTTGCAAGGCATTCGGCACGAAGTTACTCAGATTTTGCTGACTGTCTCCCTGCAATCGGAAGCTGACAGTGAGATACTGGACGAACCGGAAACCATCGACAACCTGCAATTCAGCCATCCCGGCTACGATGCCATCAGTGAAAACGATCTGACCGCCACCCTGCCTGCCGCCGGACGCAACGACCCTTGCCCCTGCGGATCGGGCAAAAAATACAAGCATTGCCACGGCAAGCTTGGCTGAACACGGAGTGTGTGCGCCATCATGACTGCAAAAAAACGCGCTAGCCAAGGCGCTTCCGGACTCAATCGGGACGCATCGCGACTTACCCGGCTCTCATTAGCCATGACGGCATCGGGCAGTCAAATTGAACGCACCAGCTGGCAAACACAACTGCAAACCGCCATCAACAACCTGTTCAACAAAAAACAGAATGACACGCTGGAACAAGCTCTGGATTATCTTTGGGTCGAAAACCCTCCTGCTTGCGATGCGCTGGCAGAACTCATCGAGAACCATGCCGAAACATTGACCGAACAAACGACGTTTGACGCCATTTTGCTCGCTGTGCCGTTGCTGGCCTGGTCGCGATATACCATTTCAGGCGGGCGAGTAAACCGCCAGCGCCTGCAATCCTTGCAAGAACTGCTGCAGGAGCACATTCTGGCCACTGGCACTCGTCTGAGCATGGCCGATATCCTGTATAGCCCTGACCAGTTACCTCAGGGTTTCATCGAAACACGTGCCATGCTGCAACAACTGGTTGCCAGCGCCATTTCCGGCCTCCCGCTCACCATCGACACCAAAAACCTGCCGCCTGCCGGTGAATATGTCGCCGATGTCCGCTACCTGTTTGCTGCCGTACTGGTCGATAAAAATGCGCCCATCTTTCATTGGCAACAAACGGACATCACGCTGGATGAAGCGCTGCAAACCTGGCAAGCAAAGAGTACGGATCTGTTCCGTGAACTGTTACCCGGCTGTCATCTGAAACTGCTGCTTCCCAATGCTTTTTTCAACGCCTGGCGCCGACTGGAAGACGAAGCCAGACCCTTCTCCGTTCGTGCCGCCATCCAATACCTGTGCGAAACCCTGCAAGTCCTGCCGGCTGAACTGTTTGCCGTCGTCAGCGCCTGTTATGACCAGACATTGGAAGAATACCGCATCGGATTCGGCCTCATCTCCTCGCCACAAGTCTTGCATGGCGTGGTCTGGCCGCTGATTGGCAACGAACAGGAAGACGGCGATACCCTGTCACACATCGAACGCGAACTCAGCGACCTGGGCAAAGTAACCATACTGACCAGCACCATACCCATGGAATACTGTGAAGACTGTGGCACTCCGCTGTTCCCCAACCCGCAAGGCGAACTGCAACACCCGGAAATGCCGGAAAACAGCACCGACATTCCGAAACTGCACTAGGAGCCTGTCGGACTTGATTTGCCATGCCCGTTGCAACCAGAAAACGATGGATGCAAGGCGTAAAACGCAGCGAATGGTCATTCCATTGGCAAGTTTTACAACGCCGCAGACGCGGTTTCTGGTTGCAACCCAAAGGGCAGGACAGCTGCGCGGCACATTGCATCGTTGCGAACCGCTTGTTGTGGGCAACACAACGTCGCATTTCGCGCCTTGCACTGCACCACGCAGCCATCCTGCGGGTACGACGAATCAAGTCCGACAGGCTCCTAGCCCGGGCGTCAGGTGCAGCAAAAAACCGCGCCCGCCCATAACGGCGGGCGCGCCATGCTGACGACAATGCACGTCAAAACCCGAATCCGACACTGCCGCCATTTCCCGGGCTATTGATAATGGTCGGACTGGTCACAGAGGATATGATGGTTGTCGGTGCGCCACTAATTCCTGCTTGCGCAAACAAACTCCAACTGGTTGCCGTTGCCGTTCCCGAATAGGTCATGGGCTCCCCGGCCATATACAGGGATCCAGCCGGATTGGTTTGCGCAGATATGGTAATGGCACACACACCACTTCCAGACACAGCGACATTTCCCTGATTGGTATATCCGGTTGTTTCCACCATCGATACGGATGAAATACCGGCAGCGTTAGTCGCGCCAACCGTACAAGTCATCGGTGTCGTCGTGGTCGTGGTTGTTACCGGACCTGGACTCATGAACAAATCCGTGAACACGGGTTGCTGCGCCACACCACCGGAAGACAAATTGATTGCGCCAACCACTTGTCCCACGAGGAACTCACCAGGAAATTTTTGGACAATTCCGCCCGTGCCGGGATTGACCAGGTAAATATCACTATTGCTTGTCGATGTTGATGTTCCGCTTGTCGTGGAATATCCTTGCACCACCATACTGCCATCATTCCCCGTTCCACCAATGAAAAGCCCCTGATAAGCATTCGGCAGAATAGCATTAACTGTCTGCGATGCAGTGCCGAGATTGACAAAATCGAGATTGTAACCCGGCACCCCGCTTGTTCCGCCATTCGACGACACATACGTCAACAATCCGCCCGCCCCGCTACTGTTCACCTGGAACACCGGGAAAAACGTTCCATTCGCATTCGTAGACGTAGCCATGCCGGTGACTGTCACGAGCTGCAGCGCACTGGTCGCGCCGGCAGGAATTTTGTCGATGGCGAGGCTGCCGTTCGCCAGATTGGTTTCGTCGATAAAATAAATATTGCCGCTGCCATCGGTGCTGACGTTCTGGTTGGAAAGGCTGGACGCAGCCGGAATCCCTGTCACCGCAGTCGCTGCCCCTGTCGAGGGATTGATGGCGTACACTGTGCCGGTGGACGCTTGTTCGTACATCATGTTCGCGCTACTTGACAACGAGCTCAGGGATGACACATTGCTCAGCCCGGTCACTGGCGTTCCCTGCTGCGCCAGATTACTCGTCACATAAAAACTCGTTCCCACCTGCGTCAACCAGGCAACAACCGAGCCATTGGATTGTGCCGTGTCCACCACCGTCGGCGTAAACGCAAGCGGCTGCAGCGTTGTATTGCTCGCATTGAACGGGATCGCCCACGTCAGCATACCGGTCCCCCAGCACGTCGCACCAGACCCTGTCAACCCGTACACCAGTAACGTACCATTTACCCCCGTCGTATCCGATTGCTGCGCACTCATGCCGCACAACTGCGTCAATCCAAGGTTGGCCATCACTGCCGGTGACGGCGTGGTTGCGGTCAAATCAACGCTGTACACGTTTCCGTTAGCCGCATAAAACAAGAATGGAGATCCCTGTGGCTGATAGCTGCCATTATTACTGGAAAGAGCGAATGTCGTCTGCGTGCTGTTACTGTTCAAACCCGTTCCACCTGACGGCATCGGTGCCACTGGCAAGCTTACTGTTTGAACCGGATTATCCATATTATCCAGCACAATGGGAGAGATAGTGCTGACCGTCCCGGTAGTGGATTGCTGTTCTGTGTCATAGGGCATCCACAACTGCTTGCCAGCAATCGATCCGGTCGAACCGCCTGAAGACGTCGACCCTCCTCCTGTTGGCGTACTGCCCGATGTACCGCTCCCGCTGCTACCACTACTGCCACTACTGCCACTACTGCCGCCACCACTACTACTGCTGCCGCCACCGCCACAGCCGCTCAACATCAAGCTTGCCAATACCGCTGTCACCAACAATTTTTTCTTCATGATCTGCCACCCTCCCTGAATAAAGCACCGCACGTCAAATAGTAATATATTAACTTAGTATATATTCAATTATATACAATGCGATGATACCCATGATTTATGACACTTTAATGACAGCGCCAATGCGCAACGAATCGCCAAAAAACGGGAGTTGTTTTCACATGACTGCAAAAAATGGAGTGAATCAAAATAATCGCAACGGACAGAGGTCCTGTCCGCATCGGTCAAGCGCTTTCATACGCACAGGCCGGCGGGGTCGCCGGCCTGAAGTTCCGGATTTTAAATCAGCAAAGAAAGGGGATAAACAAGACAATACCCGATAAAATCAGCGTTTCCTTGACTCACGGCTCCGCATCAAACAATCCCATCAATTCATCTGGTGTGAACAAGCTGGCACCGGTACCAGGTTCGTCAATGATGCCGCTGGTCAACTCGCGCTTTCTTGCTTGCATGTGCAGAATTTTCTCTTCCACGGTGCCAGTGGTGATCAGTTTGTACACAAATACCGGATTCACCTGCCCCATGCGATGCGCCCGCCCCGTTGCCTGATCTTCTACCGCCGGATTCCACCATGGGTCATAATGAATCACCGTATCGGCAGTGGCGAGATTCAATCCTGTGCCACCTGCTTTCAAACTGATCAAGAACAACGGCACTTCGCCATTCTGAAAACGGTTGACAGGAATTTCCCGGTTACGGGTGTCGCCCGACAATCGCACAAACGGTATTTTGACGCGCCTTAATTCCGGCTCAATCAAGTCGAGCATACTGGTAAACTGTGAGAACAGCAAAATACGCCGCCCTTCTTCCACCAGCTCCGGCAACATGCCATTCAGCAATTCCAATTTACTGGAATGTTGTACTCGAGTACCCGCACTCAATTTCAACAAACGCGGGTCACAGCAAATCTGTCGCAGTTTCAGCAATGCATCCAAAATCACAATCTGACTACGCTTGAAACCTTTTTCACTGATTTCACGCCGGATTCTGTCCTGCATCATGCTGCGCACCGATTCATATAAATCGCGCTGACTGCCAGCCAACTCGCAACTGCGCACCATGTCGGTTCTGGGCGGCAATTCGTCAAGCACTTGCGCTTTGGTGCGACGCAACAAAAACGGTTTGATGCGATGGGTCAGCATCTGTCGGCGCAACACATCGTTATGTTTCTCGATGGGCGTACGAAACTGACGCTTGAATAATTCGGCACTGCCCAACAATCCCGGCATCAGAAAATGAAACAGCGACCACAATTCACCCAGATGATTTTCCATCGGCGTGCCAGTCAATGCCAGACGATGCCGCGCCCGCAACTGATGCACAATTTGCGTGGCCTGCGCCTTGGGGTTCTTGATCGCATGCGCTTCGTCCAGAATCAACAAATGAAAAGATTGTTCGATCAACACATCCCGATCGCGCGACAACAGGGGATAGGTCGTCAAAATAAGGTCATATTCACCCAACCGATCGAAATACTGATGGCGCTCATTCCCATGCAAAGTCAACACGCGTAAATCAGCAGCAAACCGCTGTGCCTCCGCGCGCCAGTTAAACATCAAACTGGTCGGCGCCACAACCAGACAGGGTAAATCCGCTCGTCCTTCCCGCCGTTCCACCAGAATATGCGCCAAGGCTTGTAATGTTTTACCCAACCCCATATCATCGGCCAGAATGCCGCCCAGTTCGTACTGGCGCAGAAACTGCAGCCAGTTCAATCCAGTCTGCTGATAAGGCCGCAGCGTCGCCGCAAATCCTTCTGGCACAGACACCGATTCAATACCGGAAAAATTGCGCAAACGGCGCCCCATTTCGAGCAAGCGTTCGCCGCCCAACCAGCGTGCCTGAGAGTGCGCTTCCAGTTCTGCCAATCGGGCAGCCTGTGCCTGATTCATTTCCAGACCGCCGTGCTCGTCCAATGCTGCGTCACCATCGTACAGCTCGACCAATACCGATAACACACCTTTCAAGCGGTGTAGTGGTATCGACAGCAGGCGTTTGTCCGGCAAACGGCAGATCAAATTCCGTTCTTCCGTCTCGTCCACGCGCGCCATTTCCACAATTTCTTCATGCGTATGCTGACGCAACGCCTGCATCAGAATCGGTAACAGGCTGACCCGTTCACCCTCTATATCGATACCCAAATCGAGTCGAAACCAGTCATACCCACTGCTTTCATTAATTTCGATGGTCAATTCGCCTTCGCTTGCTGCCACCTGAAACGGAAAACTCTCGTCTGTCTCGACACACCAACCTTCGTCGGTCAAAAAGGAGACATCTTCCAGCATGAATTGCTGCCAGCGCCCCTGATCCGGATAACCAAATATGCCAGAGTCATCCTCAGCACCTTGCAAACCAGGCGAAAATTCGGCGACCAGACGCAGGCCCGTCTCCGCCTTCAATTGCGTCATGCGCCGCGATTCTTCAGCCAGATTTCGTTTGACCAAGCGCCGCACACCGTTGTGCCGCTCGCTGACTTCCGCTTCCTGGCTGGATGCCCCGACGCGAATATCGTGATACGAAAAAGACACATTTGCCGCCGGCAACCGAATACGAAACCCCTCACCACGTCGCCAGTAGCTGTCTTGTTCAAAAACCATTTCCTTGAGTTGCAAAAAAGGCACTGGCATCACGTCCGGCAATCTTTCCATCTGCAAGTGCTGCGGCTCCGGCCACGGAATATTGGCAAACTGCTGTCGCAAGGTCTGCATGACGCGCCCGATCTGCGGCGCCGGAATCGGCGGCGCCTGCAACACCAGATTGAGCACGTCCGGCGACAACCCATGCTGCAACATACCCGTTGCGCCAGTCACAAAATTGACATACCACAAGGGCTCCAACGGCAACAGCACTTCAACCGGCTCAAGCTGCAAGGCGGGCTTCTGGTTATCATGTTCATCCATCTGCCAATATAATTCACTGGCGCGCGATTCAGCCAGACGTAACGCCGGGCTATCGGCAACCAGCCAGTATACCCGTCCGGTTTTTACCATGTCGATATATAAATCACCGCTACCAGGCCCGCCCAGACAAGTCTGCATGGCAAGATGCGAAGGGCTGCCACGATAAATCCGGTTGCATAAATTGCGGTCGATATCGGTAACCAGATTTCCGCTACCCCTGCCGAGCGCTATTTCCTGAAACTGCCCATAAGGCACCGCCTTTCCAATACCGCCATCTTTTTTGCGACGCGCGCGCATCAACTGCACAGTCACCAATGGCTGCAACGGGACGGGGGACAAAACATACAACAACAGATTTTCCTGCTCCACCACTGCCGTTTTGGTGAAACGACGTTCCATGTTGGTCAGCCAGTGGTGAATCAATAAATCGCCAGTGTAACTGGATTTGTGCAACATTTCCGCCGCAGTACCGGGGGAAGATTCGGTGTGTGCAGATTCTGATGGCAAAAGCCTGATTGATGGAGGGCGATGCAGCGCATGTATCAGAACCGCTACCACATGCTTGCAATTGCGCCCAATCGGACAACTACATTTGCCTTCGATCACCAGTTTCCCATTGCGCAAACCAACCCGAACACGCTGCCGATATTCCTGCCCGCCTTGCACACGCGCTACCAGCACCTCCCCATCGGCAACCACATCGAGCACTTTTTGCTGATCATACAATTGCTGTCCACGCAAAAAGAAAGCAGCCGGAAAAATCGCCTTGAGTTCGCTCTGGGTATATTGAACCGACATGAATTAATTTCTCCGCACAAGCATCGGTTTGAGGTAATGGCCAGTCAAACTGTCCGAATGTAATGCCACATCTTCCGGTGTACCCT
>JAJYHV010000055.1 GCA_021790515.1 Pseudomonadota bacterium | reverse complement strand
GAGTGCTTTCAGGCTCTCGCTCGGTTGGAAGTTCGGGCCGTAAAGCAGGCGAGCGGATGCGAGTCCGTGTGACAAACTCACCCCGGCATTGATCATCGCAGCGACATCGCGGTAATCTTTGGCCTCGGCACGCTGGAGGACGACTTTGACCTTGGTCGCCATCAGGTCGTCAAAGGAAGCTACTTGCAAAATACCGTCATCGGTAAAAGCAGGTTCTCCAACGCGTCCGAATGTAATCAAGCCGAAGAATGAAACTTTGACGTACTCCCTTTCCGAGTTTCCATAGGGGACGAGCACTACCCAAGTGTTGTCTCGGTCTTGAAGTGTCGTGGATTGATCCATGAACGGAAAAGCCGCCCTGATGGCTACTCGGTTAAGCGGCTTTTCAGAAAAGAAATCGAAATCTACCGAATCACGATGTCCCAACCGTAGCCCAACGGCAGTGCCGCCGTACAGTGTAAACCCCAGATTGGCGGCGTTGCGAAGTTCCGGCCAGAGATGTCGCTGCGCCGGGGGTAATATGTCCATGCAGGGTTTGAACGAGTGAGTCACGCAAACCTTCGCACGGGTAGGGGTGGAACATGATCCACGCTCGCCAGTTCAAGACGGTAATGCCAGTACGCCCAGGAGCGTTCATTGAACTGGCCCGCCTCTGCGTGCGTCAAGACTTCGCGAAGCACTTCATCGCCGACTTGTGCGGCAAGCACCTGAACGTCGGCGTAGTCGCCGATGTTCATCACTTGGGCAATCACTCGCTCGGGCATGAGCACGGCTTCTTCCGGCGTTTTCCACCAAATGTACTTGCTGGCAAGCGGTTTCAACCACTCTTGATTGACCTGAATCATGAAGCGTCTTTTTCAACCTGGGGTGATGATTTCCAATGGACAAACTTTACGCTTTTGCAGTCAGAAGTGCAATGTGCTTTAGTGATTCGATAGGGCTAACCGGATGTTTTGGCGGAGAAAAAGGTGGTGAAAAAAACAGGCAGCTTACGCTGCCTGTTTTTTTATCTGCCCATTGGGCACAGGATTGTATGATTAGGATTTATTTGCCTTGATAAGGTTTGAAACCATAACGCTCAAAAATCGCCAGTGCTTGTGGCGAGCGCAGATAGTTGACCCACATGCGGGCGGCTTTTTTGTGTGGCGCAGCTTTCAGTGCGACAGCCGCGTAAATTGCGGTGGTGTTCTGGCTGTCCGGGATGGCGACATGGCTGATGGGGTTGCCTACATCTTCTTCGAAGATGGCTTCCGACTGCCAGGTCACGCCGGCGTCGGCGCGTCCGAGCATCAGGAACAGTGGTGACTGGCGATGGTGGATATGTGTCATCAGCGTTTCACCATTTTTCACTTTGTCGGTGTAGACAGTATTGACCAGTGCTTCGCCGCCGGCCTTGGCGAGGCTGGCTTTAATCTGGCGGCCAATGCCTTCAAATTTGGGGTTTGGCATGACCAGACGCACGCCGGGTTTGCCCAGATCGGCAAGACCGGTGATGTGCGCAGGGTTGCCCTTGGGTACCATGATGGTCAGGGTGTTGGTGGCGTATGGCACGGCAGGGCCAGTGGCGTAGCCATCCTTGATGACGCCCGTGACGCGTTTCATGCCGCCTGCGTAGACGTCAGCATGTGCGGTCCAGGTCATGTTGCCGACGGTGATGGTGCCGTTGTGTTTGATCTGGTCAACCAGCAGGCCGGGCGGGATGGTTTCGTAATAAATCTTGCCTTTGAATTCCGGGTGTTCCTTGACGAATTCAGCCACCAGTGGCGCCATGGCGAAAAAGTAGTTGCCACCGACGAACACGGTCAGTTTTGCCTGGCAGGGGTCGCCGTGGAAATCGGGCAGGTTGTCGATTTCTGGAACGGTGAAATCCAGTCCATGTTCGGTGATGGGGTCATTGGCACCGTGGCTCCAGGGCGGAAAGAATTGTTCTTTGACCGCGTCGGCGGCATGGGTCAGCGAGGCAAGCAAAAGAGCGGGTACGCACAATGCGCTGGCCATAGCGCGTGCAAGACGGGTGCGGCGAATTGTCATGAGTAAGGTCTCCAGAACCGTTGATATGAATTGATGGTGCAGCATCAGGTAGTCAGTGCAGAAATAGACCACTCGGCATGCGGTCGACAATGCTCGGTGCGCAGGCGAGGGTGGTGGTCAGGACATTCACTGTATACCGATTCCATGATTGTAAAGCTAGCCGGGTTCGTTGTAAACTGCGGGGGCGCGGAAGTGAGGCGCTTGCGTTTTGTTCCGGTGCAGGTTAGATTGTTGAACGTAAATATTTTACGGCTAGATTAAATGGAGAGACTGATGAAATTACAACGGCATGCTTTATGGTCTATGGTGGCAGCAGCATTGTGTGTGGCAGCACCGGCATTTGCGGATGGTGCGGCAGCACCGGCAGCACCGGCAGGTTCGGCTCACGTATCTGCCTATGTCAAACCGCATATTACCCACGAGAAATACGGGACGCTCAAGGTTGTCGTGCCGCTGGTCAGTGATATGCCCGCAGTGCGTGGCATGAAATTGCGCAATGTTGCCAATGCTATCAAGGCGACCGAAGTTTGGGGTGGCAAGATGGATGTCAAAATCGTGATGTACGCCAAGGGAGTGGCATGGTTGGCACATCCGGACGACAAAGAGAAGGCTACCATTGATGCGTTGCGTGCGCATGGTGTGCAGTTTGTCGTGTGCAACAACTCGCTGATCGAACAAGGTATTGATTTTCACACCCTGTATGGCGTAAAAGATGCGGATATCGTGCCGTCAGGTTTTGCTGAAGTGGCTTTCCTGCAAGCGCGCAAGCATTATGTGGTTGATCCGGCCATGTAATTTGTCGCTCAGTTGAGTGCCTGTCCGATGGACAGGCACCACAGTAGAGCCCCATTCCGGCTTGGAGTGGGGCTTTTTTAATTGGTTTGCCAGGCTGTTAAAAATCGCTTATAATTGCGCTCTTTTATTTTGTGGTCAGGTGTTTCGTATGGTTGTCATTCGTCTTGCTCGCGGCGGCGCCCGGAATCGCCCGTTTTTTAATGTGGTCGTTGCTGATTCACGCTGCCGTCGTGATGGTCGGTTTATTGAACGGGTGGGTTTTTACAACCCGGTTGCCAAGGAAAACACAGAAGCGTTGCGCTTGAGTCTGGATCGCGTGAATCATTGGGTGTCGCAAGGCGCTAAAGTGAGCGATGCCGTGGCCAAATTGGTCAAGACCGAAAGCGAACGTATTGCCGGGTAATGTCACCGGATAATCTGGTGGTCATGGGACGGGTAGCCGTTCCCTTTGGCGTCAAGGGTTGGGCCAGAATCCAGAGTTTTAGTGAAGAGATTGAAACGCTGGATGCTTATGATTCGTGGTATCTCGGTCGCGATGGGGTTTGGCAGTCGTATGCCGTGCTCGATGTCAGGTTGCATGGGAATGGCCTGGTGGCCTTGTTTGAAGGCGTGGAAGATCGCGATGCTGCGTTGGCGCTCAGGGGGCGCGAGATTGCTGTTCCGCGTGACTGGCTGCCGCCAGCGCCTGAAAATCAGTACTACTGGTCGGACCTGATCGGTTTGACGGTGGTGAATCAACAAGGCATCGTGTTGGGTGAAGTGGCACAATTACTGGAAGCTGGTGCGCACGATGTGCTGGTGGTGCGTGGTGAACGCGAGCGTTTGTTGCCGTTTGTGGGACAAATTGTTCTTGATGTTGACTTGGTCGCGCGCCGTGTGCTGGTGGACTGGCAACCGGATTATTGACGAAAGTTCGTTGTGCAATTTGACTGTGCAATTTGACTGTGCGATTTGACTGTGCGATTTGTTGACTGTGCGATTTGACGTTGTTACCCTGTTTCCCGAGATGTTTGCCGCCATTCGCCAGTTTGGGGTGAGTGGGCGAGCGTTTGGGCGTGAGTTGGCCTGTCTGGCATTGTGGAATCCGCGTGATTTTACACACGATAATTACCGGACGATTGACGACCGGCCATATGGTGGCGGCCCTGGCATGGTGATGCTGGCACCACCTCTGGAGGCGGCAATCACGGCCGCGCGGCAGGCGCAGCGCGAGGCGGGTATTGAAAATCCGCCCGTTATTTATTTGGCACCGCACGGTCGGATACTCGACCATGCTCTGGTGATGGAATTGGCCGGTCAGCCGGGTTTTATTTTGCTGGCCGGGCGTTATGAAGGCGTTGATCAACGTTTGCTGGATACCGAAGTGGATCAGTGCGTGTCCATCGGGGATTATGTGCTGTCTGGTGGGGAGTTGCCCGCCATGGTGTTGATGGATGCTGTATTGCGGCAATTGCCGGGTGTGTTGGGCGATGCCCAGTCGGCCGACCAGGATTCGTTCGTGAATGGTTTGCTGGATTACCCGCATTACACGCGGCCGGAAGTTTACCGCGGGGTGGCAGTACCAGAGGTGTTGTTGAGTGGTGACCATGCGCGCATTGCGCGTTGGCGGCAGCAACAGGCTTTGTGGCGGACAGCTCGATTGCGGCCGGATTTACTGGCGACGCGCAGTCTGGATGCAACAGAGCAACAATTGCTCGCGCAAGCGGGGCAATAAAATGGGTTGGTCGTGATTTTTGGCCGACGATAAAAAAACACGGATATCAGGCGGCGGCCTGCTCTGTTCGTATCTGTTTTCAGGAGTAACGCAATGAATATTATTCAACAATTGGAGCAGGAAGAAATTGCCCGTTTGGGTAAAACCATCCCGGGTTTCGGCCCTGGCGATACGGTGGTGGTTAGCGTCAAGGTGAAGGAAGGCACACGCGAGCGTGTGCAGGCTTATGAGGGTGTGGTGATTGCCAAGCGCAATCGCGGCCTGAACTCCGCTTTTACGGTACGTAAAATTTCTGCTGGCGAAGGGGTGGAACGGACGTTCCAGACTTATTCTCCTTTGCTTGACAGCATTGAAGTCAAGCGGCGTGGCGATGTGCGTCGCGCAAAACTGTACTATCTGCGTGACCGCTCCGGCAAGTCAGCGCGTATTCGTGAAAAGCTGCCTGCCCGCAAAGTGGCTGTGGCGGCTGCGGCTGACGTTGCCGTAGCTGGAACGGCAGCAGTACCTGCCAGCGAAGCCTGATTCATACTGTATCGCGTTTTGGCTGGCCTGACATTACCAGAGAATTTTGGTGATTCCATATCAAGGCGTTGTCGGGTCAGCGCACAGTGTGATGATGAGTTGTTCCATCATCAGCCACGGGTCGTCATTTTCCAGCCCCTTGATGCACCGGTCGATGCGTGCTGCCAGATGCAATGCGGTGGTCAATTGTGCCGTCCGAAGCCGACGCAGGGCGTGCTCGACGACAGTTTGCCGTTTGTCGCGTATGCCGAGTGCAAACATGGCTTGTCGGCGTTGTGCGGTCGGGATGTCGGCCAGTTGGTGCAGTTGACGCAGTTCGCGGGTGATTCCCCATAAAATCAGTGTGCTGGCTTCTCCTTCTTCACGCAGGCTACGCAGGATGTGTATGGCGCGCGTCAATTGTTTTTCCAGCAGTGCATCGGTCAGTTGAAACAGATCATAGCGGGCTACGTTGAGCAGTGCTGCCTGTATCTGTTCCAGTGTCAGTTTTCCTGTCGGGTAGAGCAACCCAAGTTTGAGAATTTCCTGTTGCGTAGCGAGCAGGTTGCCTTCGGTTTTGTCGGTCATCCATTGCAATGCTGCGCGGTCAGCCTGTTGCTGTTGTCGCGTCAGTCGTTCGGCAATCCAGCGGGGCAGATGTTCGCGTGTCATGGAGGCGATTTCCAGCGTCACTGCTGCATTGGTCAGGGCAGTAAACCATTTGGCGTTGCGGGTGGCACGTTCCGGCTTGGGCAGCAGGATGAGCGTGACAGTGTCTGGTGGCGGCTGTTTGCACCATTCTTGCAATGTACTTGCTCCTTCCGTGCCGGGTTTGCCGGAGGGGATGCGCAGTTCTATCAGGCGCTGTTCGGCAAATAACGAACTGTTCAGGCTGCTGTCCGTCAGGGTACGCCAGTTGAAATGGTTATCGATGAGGTGCAAGTCACGTTGCCTGTATCCACGTTCTTTTGCGGCTTGGCGGATGGCGTCGGCGGCCTCTTGTACGAGCAGGATTTCATTGCCTTGAACGCAATACAAGGGCGCTAATGTTTGTGTCAAGTGGGCGTGTAGTTGCTCAACGCGCAGTTGCATGACGTTTATTTGTCCAACATGGCAATGCGGTAGAGTATCTGGCGAGCAGCGTCGGTTTCCATGTCGCGGTACAGAAAATCTTCTTCGCTGCCGTAAGCATAGGGTTCGTTCGGGTTGTATGCCATGTCACGGGTCAAGGTGAGTTTGAGCGGGGCCAGGACCTGTTTTTGCTGTTGGTCGAGCAGACAGTATTTGATTTCGTCCTGTAGTTGGTACTCACTGACTAATCCAGCGCCGTTGATGGCCAAAATGATCATTTGTTTGTTTTCTTCCAGAATCTGGATGGTGCGCTCTGCCGTGGCCGAGGAGGTGGCCAGTTTTTCCGGATGTCCGCCCCACGGAATCAGTTGTCGCAAGACAGTTGCAATGGGGGCGGTGCCGTCCACATACAGGGAGCGATAGGGAATCTCTACTTGGCTGCGCAGATGAAATCCGCAACTGGTGAGCAAAAAACCCAGGGCGGTTATCCAGATTGTCAGGCGGGTACGGCGGGTGCGATAGGGCATGATCTATTCCTGCAGGACAATGTTGACGAGACGACCGGGAACAATAATCACTTTTTTGACGGCATGGTCGGTGAGAAATTTCTGGATGCCAGGTTCTGTCAACGCCAGTTGTTCAATGTGTTCACGACTGGCGTCGGGTGCGGTTTGCAACTCGCCGCGCAGTTTGCCGTTGATTTGTATCATCAGGGTGATGGTATCCTGCTGACGGGCAGTTTCATCGATATCCGGCCAGGCATTCAATGCGCGCTGCGGGCAAAGTGATTGCCAGAGTGCCGTGCAAAGGTGGGGGGCAATGGGAGAGAGCATGATCAGCATGGCTTCCAGTGCTTCCTGTATCACGCGGCGGGCCGAGTGGCTGCGGTCATTCAGGCGGTACAGGCTGTTGAGTAATTCCATGATGGTGGCGATGGCAGTATTGAAACTTTGCCGGCGCTTATAGTCGTCATCTGTTTTATGAATGGCGTTGTGCAGTTGCCGGCGTAGCGCCTTGAGTGATTCCGGTAGTGGTTCGGATTCACCGGCATGCCATGCCGGGACGATACCCGTGTTGATGTGCTCAGCGCAGAATGTCCACAGGCGACGTAAAAATCTTGACGCACCTTCAACACCGCTGTCTGACCATTCCAGGCTCTGTTCCGGTGGCGCGGCGAACAGGATGAACAGGCGGGCGGTATCTGCACCATACTGTTTAATCAGGGTTTGCGGGTCAACACCGTTGTTGCGCGATTTGGACATTTTTTCAATGCCACCCAAATTGACGGGTTGGCCGTCGGCAAGCAGTGTTGCGCTGGTTGGCCTGCCACGTTCGTCATGTTTGACATCGACTTCAGTCGGACTGAACCAGTCACGATGACCATCCGGATGCTCACGATAAAAGGTAGGGGCGACGACCATGCCTTGTGTGAGCAGGCGGTCAAATGGTTCGTTACTGTGCACCAGACCTTGGTCGCGCAGCAGTTTGTGGAAAAAGCGCGCATATAACAAGTGCAGGATGGCGTGTTCGATACCGCCGATGTATTGATTGACCGGCAACCAGTGGTTGGCGCGTTCATCGAGCATGGCCGTTGTGCAATCGTGACTGGTATAACGAGCGTAATACCATGATGATTCAACGAACGTGTCCATGGTGTCGGTTTCGCGTCTGGCTGGCTGGCCGCATTGCGGGCAAATGCACTGATAGAATTCCGGCATGCGCGCCAGTGGAGAACCGGCACCGGTGACAGTGACATCCTCAGGCAGGATGACGGGTAAATCCTGCGCAGGGACAGGGACGTCGCCACAGTGTTCACAGTGAATGATGGGAATGGGGCAACCCCAATAACGTTGGCGCGAAATACCCCAGTCACGCAATCGGAACTGGGTACGGGGGCCACCCAGTCCGCGGGCAGCGAGATCGCGGCTGACGGCGGTCGATGCCGCAGCGAAATCCATACCATCATACACGCCGGAGTGAACACACAGGCCATGCTCGGCATAGCACACTTGCCAAGGCGCTGCAACGCTATCATAAGCGCCGGTTGCGGAAGCAATCACCGTGCGCATGGGGAGACCATATTGCATGGCGAACGCGAAATCCCGTTCGTCGTGGGCAGGAACGGCCATCACGGCCCCTTCACCATAGCCCATCAGCACATAATTGGCGATCCAGACAGGCAATTTCTCGCCATTTAGCGGGTGCATCACAAAAAAACCGGTGGCCATGCCGCGCTTGTCTTGTGTTGCAAGATCGGCTTCAGCAACGCTGCCACGCAGGCATTCGGCGATGAAATCGGCTAGCGCAGGGTTGTTTTGTGCAGCAAATGTTGCTAACGGGTGACCGGCGGCAAGCGCCACATAGGTGGCGCCCATCAAGGTGTCTGGTCGGGTAGTGTAAACTTTCAGCACACCGTCGAGGTTGATACTGTCCCGATCGTATGGAAAATGCACTTCACAACCCTGGCTTTTGCCTATCCAGTTGCGTTGCATGGTTTTGACCTGCTCCGGCCAGTGCGGTAACTGGTCGAGTCCGGTCAGTAATTCTTCCGCATAAGCTGTAATGCGCATGAAATACATCGGTATGTCGCGTTTTTCTACCAGCGCGCCGCTACGCCAACCGCGTCCGTCGATGACTTGCTCGTTGGCCAGTACCGTTTGGTCGACAGGGTCCCAGTTTACCGTAGCGGATTTACGGTAAATCAGACCTGTTTTAAATAATTCGGTGAATAGCCATTGTTCCCAGCGGTAATATTCCGGACGGCAGGTAGCGAGTTCGCGCTGCCAGTCGATAGATAGACCGAGTTGCTTGAGTTGCGTGCGCATGTGGTCGATATTGTTGTATGTCCACGCCGCCGGCGCAAGCTGGTGTTTGATGGCAGCGTTTTCTGCCGGCAGGCCAAAAGCATCCCACCCCATGGGTTGCAGGACCTCAAATCCTTGCAAGCGATGAAAACGGGCCAGCGCATCGCCGATGGTGTAATTGCGTACATGTCCCATGTGCAGATTGCCGGATGGATAGGGGAACATGGACAGACAGTAATATTGGGGGCGGTTGCCGGATTCCCGGGCATGAAAGGTGTTTTGTTGTTCCCATTCCTGCTGGATGGCGGGTTCGATGTGTTGAGGTTGGTATTGCGTGTCCATGTGTGGAAGTACGTGTGCGGCAAAGCTGGAATTATCGTGGAATCTGCGCGATAAAGCCAGTTTTGCATGGTCATTTCCCACTTTGTATGATGGGGTGGACGCTTCCCTCCCATCTTCCTTACCGTATAGCTCTGCTTGTGCTACAATTGTCAATTATTAAAATTTTTGCCAAGTGGAGCGTTCATGTCCAAAAAACACCCTGTGATTGCCGTGACCGGTTCTTCCGGTGCGGGTACGACAACTGTCAAACGTGCGTTTGAGCACATTTTTCGTCGCGAAAAAATTCAGGCGGCGGTGATTGAGGGTGACAGTTTTCATAGTCTGACACGCGTACAGTTTCGTGAGCAGGTCAAAGCGGCGGAAGCAGCCGGCAACAAACATTTTAGCCATTTTGGTCCTTATGCCAACCACTTCGATCGGCTGGAAGCCTTGTTTAAAACCTATGGCGAGACTGGCGGTGGAGAAAAACGCTATTATATTCATAGTGATGAAGAAGCTGCGTATCATAACAAACGTTTAGGCACACAATTGGTGGCGGGCGAGTTTACGCCATGGGAACCAGTGCCGGCAGATACCGACCTGCTGTTTTACGAAGGTTTGCACGGCCTGGCCGTTGACGGTGATGTGGATGTGGCGCGTTACGTCGATCTGGGCGTGGGTGTCGTACCGGTCGTCAATCTGGAGTGGATCCAGAAGATTCACCGTGATGGCGCTGAGCGTGGCTATTCCGCCGATGTGATTGTGGATACCATTCTGCGTCGCATGCCGGATTACGTAAATCATATTACGCCACAATTTTCACGCACGGACGTCAATTTTCAGCGTGTACCGACGGTCGATACGTCCAACCCGTTCATCAGTCGTGACATTCCGACACCGGACGAGAGTTTTGTCATTGTTCATTTCAGCAAACCGGCTGAAGTGGATTTTCCTTACCTCATCAACATGATTCCCAATTCGTTCATGTCGCGCTCGAATACATTGGTCGTCCCCGGCGGTAAAATGGGCTACGCGATGGAATTGATTCTGGGGCCGATGATTGAACGCATGATTGAGGCTAAACGCAAGAAAAAATAAGCATCTGTTTTGCTTTTATTACTCTTTGTTGATGTTGGCAATAAAACGGGTAAAGGGTAGCCGATGACGGATTTCGAGCGTGATGGCGTTCTGCTTGAGTTGTCTGTCGTTGAAGCGCGGCGCTTCCCGAAAGGCGAAGGCAATGGTATTGCCCTTGTGTTCGGCGGGCAGCATCATGATGGGTTGGTCGAAAGCGCGCGACAGGCGTTTGCAGTATTCCGAAAACAGCGGGTCGCTGCGCCATAGGTTGACGGATAATACACCGCGCGGCGAGAGGGCTTCAGCACAGCGCAGATAGAATGTTTCGCTGGCGAGTTCCGCTACTTGACACCCGGAATCAAAGCCGTCGAGGAGGATGATATCGCGATTACGCTGGCGCTGGATGTATTCGGCGGCATCGGCTTCCACGACGCACAGACGCTCATCGCGTGGCAACATGAAATGGGAATAGGCGACGCGGATGACTTCTGCGTGGATATCCACGGCGCAAAGATTCATGTCTGGAAACTGATGGTACAGAAATTTCGCCAGCGACCCGCCGCCCAGACCGATGATCAGAGCGTTTTTTGCCGGGGTCTCCAGCCAGGGTAGAAAGCCCAGCATGGCCTGCGTATAGGTCAATTCCAGGTCGTTGGGCGTCTTGATGCGCATGGCGGACTGAACGGTGTCGTTGCCCAGATGCAAATATCGAATGCCGTTGCGTTCGCTGATTTCCACCGTGTCCCGTTTGGAGAGTACCTTGTGAATCCGGCGCGAAAAAAAACGCATGTTGTCCTTTCTATGCGGTGTTGTGATGAAACTGCGATAGAATAACGTCCTTGCTCAGTTTGCGGAATAAGATATGCGCACGTCACACAGTTTTTTATCCACGCTCAAGGAAGCTCCCGCCGAGGCCGAACTGGTCAGTCATCGTTTGATGTTGCGAGCAGGTTATATTAAACGACTGGGTTCCGGTTTGTATACCTGGATGCCATTGGGATTACGGGTTTTGCGTCGGGTAGAAGCCATCGTGCGTGAAGAAATGCAGGCTGTTGGCGCACTGGAAGTTCTTATGCCTGCGGTGCAACCGGCCGAATTGTGGCAGGAAACCGGACGTTGGGCGCAATTTGGTCCACAGATGCTGAAAATTCATGATCGACATGGTCGGGAGTTCTGTTTTGGCCCGACGCATGAAGAGGTGGTGACGGATGTTGTGCGCCGTGAAGTAAAAAGTTATCGTCAGCTGCCACTTACCTTGTATCAGATTCAAACCAAATTTCGCGACGAAATACGTCCCCGCTTTGGTGTGATGCGCGCACGTGAATTTATCATGAAAGATGCCTACTCTTTTCATGCTGATGTCGCCAGTCTGGAGCAGACCTATCAGCGCATGCATGATGCTTACAACCGTATTTTTACCCGCCTTGGATTGCGATTCAGGGCTGTGGCAGCAGATACTGGTGCGATTGGCGGCTCTGGTTCACATGAATTTCATGTGTTGGCAGATTCTGGCGAAGATGCAATTGCGTTTTGCCCCGATTCGGATTATGCGGCAAATGTTGAATTGGCAGAGGCGCTGGTGCCGATGGGCGGACGACCTGCTCCGCAGGCAGACATGCAGAGAATCGCCACGCCTGGCAGCCATTCGATTGATGACGTGGCGCAAGTGCTGGCGCTGTCGGCCACACAATTGGTCAAGACGTTAATCGTGCAAGCCGGGGATACAGTGGCGGCTTTGTTGTTGCGTGGGGATCATCAACTGAACGAAGTCAAGGCGGGTAAGGTGTTGGGGCAGGAATTCAGATTGGCGGATGACGCGGTGCTGCGCGCGGTGACCGGATGCGCACCGGGGTCGGTTGGCCCGGTCGGATTGCCTGCCGGCTCGTCGGTACGGGTGATTGCTGACCGCAGTGTTGCCGTGATGAGCGATTTTGTGTGTGGAGCCAATGAGGATGGTTATCATTTGACCGGCGTTAACTTTGGCCGCGATTTACCGGAACCGGAAATCGCCGATATCCGCAACGTAGTGGCTGGTGATGCGAGCCCGGATGGCGCCGGAAAACTGGAGTTATGCCGGGGTATCGAAGTAGGTCATATTTTCCAGTTGCGTCGCAAATATTCATCGGACATGGCTTGCCAGTTTCTGGATGACGAGGGTAAAACCCGCGATATGGAAATGGGGTGTTACGGCATTGGCGTGTCGCGTATTGTGGCCGCTGCCATTGAACAGCATTATGATGAACGGGGTATTTGTTTGCCACCGAGCATGGCACCTTATACACTAGCCATTGTGCCGATGGCTTATCATAAGAGTGCGGCAGTACGCGAACTGGCGGATCGGTTACATGATGCATTGACCCAACGCGGGATAGCCGTATTGCTGGATGATCGCGATGAACGGGCGGGAGTCATGTTTGCTGATATGGAATTGATTGGGGTGGCCCATCGGGTGGTGATTGGTGAGCGCGGGTTGGCGAATGGTGAAATTGAGTATCAGCGCCGTACTGACGAACAGGCACGGCGGATTTCTGTCGCGGAGTGCGAAGCATGGCTGGTGGAACACGTGGCATTTTGAGCGGGATCGTATTGTTGGTGCTGTCGTGGCTGGCACAACCGGCCATGGCCGGACACCAATTGTATCAACCTTTGAGTGACAGTGTGCGCGCCAGTCTGGGCGCTGCGATATCAGACAGCCCGGTCACCGATGCACCGGTACTGGCTTCAGCAGACAGTCAGGCGTGGTTATTGCTTATGTCGGATAGATTGCTTCATCGCATGCCGGACAGCGAGCAACGCATGGATTTTTTATCTACGGTGTATTATGAATCGGTGCGTGCCGGACTGGATCCATCATTGGTGATGGGTTTGATTGAGGTGGAATCCGGGTTCCATAAATATGCGCTGTCCAACGCGGATGCGCGGGGATATATGCAGGTGATGCCTTTTTGGGTGAGCCTCATCGGTACGCCGGGTCAGGATCTGTTTCATTTGCGCACCAACTTGCGTTATGGGTGCACGATTTTGCGTTTTTATCTGGATCAGGAGCATGGTGATTTGTTTCGCGCGCTTGGGCGTTACAATGGTTCGCTGGGACAGGCTGCCTATCCGTTGGCCGTGGTGGCTGCATGGAAGAATCACTGGTCATATCAACCGACGACCGTCAGTCGCAATCGTTAAACCGGTGCGGCAGGCGGTGTGTTGGTGTCTGGCTGGTGCGCAATGCGTTTGATGAGGGCAGCAAATTGGCTGAGCAGTTTGATGTGCAGGTTTTGTAATATGGGCAATTGGTCGCGCACTTCGACGTGACGATGTTGTTTTACCAGATGAATCAATTCATTGGCAAGTTGATGCATTTGTTTGTGTAGGGGCGCAATGGCCTGAAATTCCGGCCACGCACCATAGCGCGACTTGCCTTGACAGTCATGCCAGCGCCCCAGCAGGCAATGTCGGGTATCTGATTCTGGCTGGTCAGTCGGGTCTGGATTGTTGATTTTTTCGATGATTCGGTTGAACCAGCGCCGGTGACTTTGCGCGGCAAGTATCATCGGCAGATCATGATGGGGGAAACCCTGATTTTTGTCGGCACGCAGGCTGCTTATCCAGACTGGCAGGGCGCTGGCGGGCATCGGGTAGGCGATGCCGTAACCCTGACACAGGCGGCAACCGGTAAGTACCAGTAGAGCGCCATGCTCCGGTGTTTCCATGCCTTCGGCGATGACTCGACGGTTGAAAGAATGTCCCAGTTTGACGATGCTTTCCACCAGGTTGAGATCATTGTTGCCATTGAGCATGTTGGCGACGAAACCACGGTTTATCTTGATGGTGTTAACGGGCAGGTTGTGAAAATGAGCCAGCGAAGAATAACCGGTACCAAAATCATCCAGTGAAATCCGAGTGCCAAGGTCGTGGCAGTGGCGCAGAATCTGGCTGGCTTCGCCCAAATCGGTAAGGATAACGGTTTCCAGGATTTCCAGTTCGAGATGGGAAGGGGGGATATCGGAAAACTCTTTCAATAGTGCGGCGAGATAATTGGCAAAATCCGGATGCAGCAGATGGAAAGCGCTGATGTTGATACTGACCGGAATGTTAAAGCCAGCTTGTTGCCAGACACGCATTTGCGTCAGTGCCTCACGAATCACCCATTCCCCCAAGGTTTTATCAAGCGGGTGATTCAGCAGATCGGGCAGGAAAGCGCTGGGGGCGAGTAGTCCTGACTGTGGATGCCGCCAGCGAATCAACGCTTCTACGCCGATGAACTCGTGGTTGACGATGTCGATTTTGGGTTGATAATACAGGACGAATTCATGCTGTTGCAGTGCTTGCTCAATGCGCTCCAAACGGTCATTGTGGTGACGCAATTGCTGATCATCATCAGGATTGAATAACCAGTAACCATTTTTGCCGTTTTCTTTGGCACGGTACATGGCTTGATCAGCATGATGCAGTAACGTATCACTTTCGGGGATGTCGGGAGGACTCAGGGTGACGCCGATACTGGCGGAGATCTGGACGGGAGTTTCGTTGATGTATAAGGATTGCGTGGTGGCTTCCAGAATTCGCGTAACGATGGGGTGTAATTCTTTCGCGTGATTGAGTTCGGTGAGCAGGATGACGAACTCATCTCCACCCATGCGGGCGATGGTGTCGTGACCGCGCAACAGTTCTTTGAGTCGTGTTGTCAGTTTGACCAGCAACACATCGCCGGCATTGTGCCCCATCTGGTCGTTGATTTGTTTGAAGCCATCCAGATCCAGATAACAGATGCCGATCGGGCGTTGCGTGCGTTGACTGCGTGCGATGGCCTGTTTCAGACGGTCAGCCAGTAAACGGCGGTTAGGAATATCGGTCAGCGTGTCATAGTAAGCGATGCGCTGTAATTCGGCTTCCAGTTTTTTGTATGCACTGACATCGGAAAAGACCGCCACATAATTCTGGATTGTGCCATTTGCATCGCGAATGGCAGACAAGGACAAAATTTCGGCGTAAACCTCGCCGTTTTTGCGGCGATTCCAGATTTCTCCGCGCCAACCGCCTTGGGTGTGCAGGTTATGCCACATTTGTGCATAAAAGGCAGCATCCTGGTGACCTGACGAGAGCAGGCGCGGGTTTTTCCCCAGCGTTTCTTCACGTGTATATCCGGTAATGCGGCTAAAGGCCGGATTGGTATCGACAATCAGGTTGTCTGCCGATGTGATAAGAATACCTTCCTGGCTGTTTTCAAATACTTTGGCGGCGAGTTGTAATTGCGCTTCAGTACGTTTGCGCGCACTGATGTCGTGTATGGTGGAATACAGCAGTTCTTTGTGCTGCACGGTCATCGGGCCGGAATAGACTTCGACATCCCGAATCTCGCCAGAGGCCAGTCGATGGCGAAAATTAAAAAACTTGCGTTGTTCGGCTTCGGCCAACGCTATCTCATGTTGTATTTCTGCTTTTGATAGGACATTGATGTCTTCAATATGCATCGTGAGCAGTTGTTCGCGGGTATAGCCATAAAATGCAACGGCGGCACGATTGGCATCGACGATGAACCCGTTTGCCGGATCGATGATCAGTTTGACAGCAACATTGGCTTCAAAAAATTGCCGGTAACGTGTTTCGCTCTCCTCCAATGCTTGGTCAACAGCTTGGTCAACACGCTGCTGACGGGCAGGATCGACGGTTGTGGCAAGGTGATGTCGGATGGCGCACATGGCAACGAACGGCGTTGTTTTTATTTGAACAATTATGCACCTTGCCAATCAGTGTGACAAGCTGTCTTGACAAAAAACTGGCGGGTTGACGCGTCCGGCAAAGGTGGTGGTCACTTTGCCGGATGGTGTTGCATGGCGGGATAAGCAGTGCTTTTTTAAAGCGTGCCGTAGGAATGCAGACCAGACAGGAACATGTTGACGCCCAGGAAGGCAAATACGGTGACAAACAAGCCGATTACTGCCCACCAGGCAAGAAACGCGCCGCGCAGTCCCTTGACCAGACGGATATGCAGCCAGGCAGCATAATTGAGCCAGACGATAAGCGCCCAGGTTTCTTTCGGATCCCACGACCAATAGCCGCCCCAGGCTTCTGCCGCCCACATCGCACCCAGAATGGTTGCGATGGTGAAAAAGCCAAAACCGACAGCGATGGATTTGTACATCAGGTCGTCCAGGATATCCAGCGAGGGCAGGCGTGAGGCAAGGATGCCGCGGTCAGCGAGCAGCCAGGCAACGGCCACCATGGCGGAGAGCGAGAAGGAACCATAGCCGATGAAATTGGCGGGTACATGCAGTTTCATCCAGTAGGATTGCAGGGCTGGAACCAGCGGCTGGATATCTTGTGCGTGACGATCGATGGCATACCAGAGCAGAAAACCCACGGCTGCCGAGATGAGCGGTAGCACAAACGCACCGAGACTGCGGTTGTTGTAACGGGTTTCATAGTACAGATACAACAAAGAGGTGATGATGGAAAACAGAATGAAAACTTCATACAGATTGGAAATGGGGATATGGCCGACATCCGGACTGATGAGGTAGGATTCATACCAGCGCACCATCAGGCCGATGAGTCCCATGGCAACGGCGCTCCAGGTCAGCGCGCTGCCAACCTTTTCTGCAAATGGCGAGCGTATGGCCAGCGCCAGCCAATAGGTCAAGGTAGCAAGGATGAACAGGGTGCTCATCCACATGATGGCGGACTGGCTGGCTAGCAGATATTTGAGGAAGAAGGCGTGATTGGCACGCGTGAGGTCGCCTTGATAGTCAACGATGCCGAACAGACTCACTCCGGCAACAGTCAACAGCAGGACACGGATGGGTTTCCATAACCAGCCCAGCACAGAGAAGATAGTCGCTGCGCCGAATAAAAACCCTTTTTCATAGACATCCATGTAATGCCCATATTTGGTGAAGGCATAAAACGCGCCGGTCCATAACAGTGCGGCGTATAACCAATCGAAAACACTCAGGCTGGACAAAAAATTCTGACGGGACAATGCATGTGCTGTGGTCATGTCAACTTTCCTGTATTAGTTTGGCAATGGCTTGCCGATGGCGTGAAAATTCATTCTCGAAATCGAAGGTTTGGCGATTACTGGACATGGTAAAGAGAACTTCGCCCGGTTTGACCAGCAACCATAGACGGCGTTCCTGAATAAAAAACATGGTAAAGACACCTAGCACCAGAAGCATCGAGCCAAAATAGACCAGGTTTTTACCGGGTGAGCGCGTCAATTGCAGACCAGATGATTGTACCTGATTAAAATGGTCAAGTTGCAGGTAAATGGGGGCACCATAAAACTGGATGTCATTGAGGGCATTCAGGCTGTCACGCAGAAACCAGCCTGTCGCGTCATTTTGAGCTGGTGCGGGTTGGTGTGCCTGCGCTTCTACCATGACATAAGCCTGCCAGGCGGAGAGCTCAAGAATTTTCAGGTAGGACTGCGCCGCTTGATCACGCTGATTGGCCGGAATATTGTGTTCGATAAAGTCGGAGATGGCAGGGTAACCACCGTGGGCAAACATGGTGAGTTCTTTGATGATGCTGATTTCCAGTTTTTTTTGCTCGTCAGGCTGACTGTCCGGCAAGACACTACGGGCAAAATTTTGTGCGATCTGCGGGTATACATCCGGGTTCATGAGCGCTGCACGCAGGCGCATGAAGCCATCCAGGCTGGATTGCGGATCCAGTGGCAGGCGCAGGTAGTGGTAGGGCTTGTTGGGCATGTCACGCATGCCGGTCACCATGAACCAGCGGTTATCGATCTGGACAGGAAGCATGTAGTTGTCATATTCAAGCGCTTGCCCGTCGGCAAAACGGATTTTGTATTCGAAGCTGGGGCCTGCATTACGCAGGTTTTTATGGTCGGCAACGGCATTGCCACCCAGGTTGGCGGGTGTCGTGTCCGCGCCGATGCTCTCGATATTGAAAGGATGAAAATCTTTGAATTCCAGTCGTAACGTCTGTTGATTGACCTGAATGCTGGTGTCGTCGTGGATATTGCCGGTCAGTGGAATGGCAGTGGCTTGCGGGCCGTTGAGATTCCAGACGCTCAGCGCCAGATGCGTGCCACCATCACCGAAACTGGATTGATAAATGGCAATGCCATCATAAATGAGTGGATGGTTGACTTTGATGGTGCGGGACAAGATAGGTTGGCCGGTTTTTTTGTCCAGCAGGACGACGTCACTGGCAAAGGTTTTGGGCTGCCCGGTAGAGTAATGTTCGATGTGAAATTTTTTCAGGGCGATGCGAAAGGGAAGTTCCTGCACCAGATATCCGTCAGCGACATTCAGAAATACCACATCAGCGCTATCATTTTCCGGTAACGTGACATTGCCGCGAAAGGACAGGTTGCTGCTGGACAGGCGACTGATAGCGGGGACTTCGCTTTCCGGGATGTCACGGGTTTCAATGTGTTTTAACCCCATGGCCTGCTCGGCTTGCAAGGGAAGGTTGCCGTCGATGAGACCACCAATACAGATGAAAACGATGGCACTGTGGGCAAACAGATAACCCAGTCGATTCAGATTGCCACGTTTGGCAGCCAGCAGGGTGCCACCGTTGAGTGAGCGCTCACGAAAGGCGTAACCATTTTGCGTCAGGTATTGTTCCAGCGCGTGTGTGGAGGGTATGGTGCCAAAAAATTCAGCCTGGTGGTGAAAGTGGCGTAGCGACTGTTCGCTGGCTTCCGCGCGGAAACTGCGCATGTCTCGCAGGATGCCGGGTAAATTGCGATATATGCAGGTGCCCGTGGAGAGCACCAGAAAGAACAGGATGCTGACGAACCACACCGTATGGTAAACGTCGAATAATCCCATCCAGCGAAAAGTGGTGAACCAGAATTGGCCAAATTTGATGATGTAATCGGTATAGGGCTGATTTTGTTTCAGTACTGTCCCAATGACGGAAGCAATCGCCAATAATGTGAACAGGCTGATGGCGAATCGCATCGAGCTGAACAGCTCATACAATGATTTTGTCGGTGTGCTTGGAGTCATGCTGCAAAAATCTCGGGATATGGAGATGGGGTTGAGACAGAATTCAGGCATTGTACCGAAAAAAAACACAACCGGCCATTTTCTGGCCGGTTGGTCATGATGTAGGTATCGCTGACGGGAGTACCGAAAGCGACAGTCGGGCGATTACTGCAGGCCGGAAACGTAGGCGGCAACTTCTTTCATTTCTTGATCGGTCATGCGGGTAGCGATGGTTTCCATCATTTTTCCGCCGTCATTGGTGCGCAGACCCAGGCGGAAGTTGTTCAATTGCGTGTAGACATACAGAGCATGCTGGCCAGCCAGACGCGGGAATTCGGCAGGAATGCCAGCGCCGGTCGGGCCGTGGCAGCTTGCGCAAGCGGGTACGCCGCTGCCCGAGTCTCCGCCTTTGAATACTTTTTGACCTGCTTCGGCCAGTGCTTTGTCTTTGGCGACACCAGGTTTTGCAGTCTGGGAAGCGAAATAAGCGGCGAGGTTTTGCATATCGTCAGGGGTGAGGTTGCTGCTGGCCACGATTCCCTGCATAATGGCATTTTGACGTTTACCGGACTTGAAGTCGGAAAGCTGTTTGTAAAGATATGCTTGGCCTTGTCCGGCAAGTTTCGGCTTGTCGGAGGCGGTGCTGTTGCCATCCGCACCATGACAGGCAGCACAAACGGTCGTAACCAGTTGCTGAGCCTTGGCAGGATCGCCTTTGGCTATGCTATCCTCTGCAAATGCATGCGAGAATGCGGTTAAAGTTGCGAGTGCTGCAAACACCACGGTATTTTTCAATACGGTATTCTTCAATTGTTAGCTCCTCTGCTTTAGATATGCCCAAAGCCAATATTCTAGCTGCATTTTATTTTTCACGCCAGTGATGAAACGACATCAGGATATATTTTTCATGAATTTTGCTCAATCCGCCCGATTTTTTGTCACAGTAAATCACTTAAATGACCTGCCGGCAGACAGTTCGGGAGAAATCGCTTTTGCCGGACGTTCCAACGCGGGTAAGTCCAGCGCCATTAACACGCTTGCCAACCAGACCAGGCTGGCTTTTGTCAGCAAGACACCAGGGCGCACGCAGCACATCAATTATTTCGTGCTCAGGGATGGCCGTTATCTGGTCGATTTACCGGGGTATGGATACGCCAAGGTGCCAGGTGCCATCAAAGACCATTGGCGTGGTTTACTGGGGGATTATCTGCAAACGCGGGTTCCCTTGCGAGGGGTGGTGCTGATCATGGATATCCGTCGACCATTGACCGAACTGGATCGGGTGATGCTGAACTGGTTTTTGCCCACTGGCAAGCCGGTGCATTGTTTGTTGACCAAAAGTGACAAGCTGAGTCGCAGCGCGGCAGCGATCGCTTTGCGGCAGGTTCGGGCGGCACTCAGGCAGATGTCCCCGCACTTTAGTGTGCAATTATTCTCCAGTTTGAAAAAAAGCGGGGCGGCCGAGGCCGAGGCTGTTCTGACGGCATGGCTGGATCCGGAAACGCCTGCTGACATACCTGTTGATGTGATTGATAATGTGGCATGTACGAATCTTGCAGACACAAAAAACCTCGGTTAAAAGGGGAAGAATAACCGAGGCCAAAATGCCCTGACCAGATGCCAGGGCGCCCGCTCAGGGAGGAGAAGCGGGAGATGGTACACAACCATCTGCAGGCTTTGAGGGGGGTATGAAACAAAAGTTCCTTGCGATTTTTTTGTTTGAAAAAATCTTGCCAGTGTATTGCCGTGTCAGGTATCGTGAGAAAATTGCTGTTTGTCAGGCTGCAGCAGTAGTTGGCGGTAAAGTTGCTGGTTTGAAGTCATGCGGTCTTGCCAAACCGCTTCCCTGATGTTGTGCCGGCAGACAGAGACAGGATGACAAAACACGAGAGGACTTGATATGGATGGTGAAGCAGGGTTTCCAGGGCAGCGTATGCGTCGCATGCGTCGTGATGATTTCAGCCGTCGCATGATGCGCGAACATGGTTTGTCAGCGAATGATCTGATTTATCCGGTTTTTGTGCTGGATGGCGATGCGCATAGCGAGGCTGTGCCTTCCATGCCGAATGTGTGGCGCAAGACGCTGGACCGGTTGCTGGAGGATGCCGGTCAGTGTGTGGCGTTGGGTATCCCGGCGCTGGCGTTGTTTCCAGTGATTGATGGTCGTCTGAAATCGGCGGATGCCGCCGAGGCTTACAATCCGGACGGGTTGGTGCCGCGTGCGATCCGGGCAATCAAGGCGGCCTGGCCACAACTGGGGATTATCAGCGACGTGGCATTGGATCCGTATACCAGTCATGGTCAGGACGGACTGATTGATGCGCAGGGGTATGTGCTGAATGATGAAACGGTGGAGGTGTTGCGACGTCAGGCGTTGTGTCATGCGCAGGCGGGAGCAGATGTGGTGGCGCCTTCGGATATGATGGATGGCCGGGTAGGCGCCATTCGGCAGACATTGGATCAGCATGGGCTGATTCACACGCGTATATTGGCGTATTCGGCAAAATATGCTTCTGCTTTTTACGCTCCGTTTCGTGATGCGGTGGGTTCTGCGGCAACGCTCGGTGCGGCGGGTAAGGAAACTTACCAAATGGATCCGGCCAACAGTGATGAGGCGTTGCGTGAGACGGCGCTCGATATTCGTGAAGGTGCTGACATGGTGATGGTCAAGCCGGGATTGCCTTATCTGGATATCGTGTATCGTGTTAAAACGAAATTTGGCGTGCCGACATTCGTTTATCAAGTCAGTGGCGAGTATGCGATGCTGAAGGCTGCTGCACAGCAGGGTTGGATAGATGAGCGTAAATGTGTGCTGGAGACATTGTTGGCGTTCAAGCGCGCGGGAGCTGACGGGATATTGACGTATTATGCGCTGGATGCGGCACGCTGGTTGGCGGAACGTGCCGGATAAACCTGCTGTAAAAGTCTGGCTGCCATGGGTGGTGGCCGCTGCATTCTTCATGGAACAACTCGATTCGACTATTCTGAATACGGCTGTTCCCGCCATGGCACTGGATTTTCATGTGGCTCCGCTCAGCCTGAAGGCAGTCGTGGCCAGTTACATTTTAAGTCTCGCCGTCTGTATTCCGGTGAGTGGCTGGATGGCGGATCGTTTTGGCACGCGACGTGTCTTTGGCAGCGCTGTGGCAGTGTTTACACTGTCATCGGTGTTGTGTGGCCTGTCACTGAATGTGACCATGCTGGTCATGGCAAGGGTGTTGCAGGGGTTAGGGGCGGCCATGATGATGCCGGTGGGACGGTTGACCATTATTCGCACCTTTGCGCGCTCCGAGTTGATGACGGCGATGAATTTCGTCATCGTTCCGGCGTTGATCGGCCCCTTGTTGGGGCCGGTGGTCGGCGGGTTGATTGTGCATTGGTTGTCCTGGCGGGTGATATTTTTTATCAATGTACCGGTCGGTGTCGTGGCGTGGCTGCTTTCCCGATGGTACATGCCGGATTATCGCGGACAAATACCGCGCCCGCTGGATCTGCGTGGGTTGATATTGTTCGGTTCCGGGGCGGCGTTGCTGTCATGGGTACTGGAGATTTTTGGCGGGCATGTCATGGGCTTCATGGCGGCGATTGGCTGGCTGTTGCTGGCATTGGTCATTCTTGTCCTGTATGGCTGGCATGAGCATCGGGAGCCATTTCCTTTGTTGCGCTTGCATTTGTTTCGCGTGCGCACATTTCGAATTTCTGTTTTGGGTGGTTTTGTGACACGTCTGGGTGTTGGTGGATTGCCTTTTCTGTTGCCGCTGCTGTATCAGGTCGGTCTGGGTTATGCCGCATGGCAATCGGGGTTGATGATGATGCCGATAGCGTTGGGCGCCATGGGTATGAAGGTGGCGTCGGTGCGAGTGTTGCGACGGTTTGGTTTCCGGCGCGTGCTGATTGTCAATACGGTTATGGTTGGGGTGGTTATCGCGTTGTATGCCAGCGTGCATGCGGTGACGCCGATAATCTGGATTGTGTTGTTGGGATTTGCGCAGGGTTTTTTCAGTTCCTTGCAATTCTCCGGCATGAATGCCATGGCGTATGCCGATGTTGGCGAGGCTGATTCCAGTATGGCGAGTACGTTGGCCAGTTCCATGCAGCAAATGTCACTGAGTTTCGGGCTGGCGTGCGGTACGTTACTGGCGGGGTGGTATTTGGGTGATGTGCCACAGAGTCATCCGCTGGCGGTTACCCATGCCTTGCATGAAGCGTTGTTGACCTTGTCATTATTGACGGTTTTGTCTTCGCTCAGCTTTTGGGGTTTGCGTGCCAACGATGGTGAAAACATGAGCCGCGCGAGTATCGCTTGATGTTGTCCGGTTGACGGCGAACCATGTCTCTGTATTTATCCTATTCCTTGCTGGTTGAAAACCCCGGCCTAAAGGCCGGTGACCTAAGGAAGATGGGATGGACGCCTCCCTCCTCCACGAGGAGCAAAGCAGACCAAATCGCGATGATCGCGAGTCGAACGACGAAGGTCGTAGTCCTGGGAGACTGCACCGCACGTGTCGCGATTTTTTCGACTTGACCCGTAACGCAATTCGCGGAGGAGTGAATTCAGTGGTCCTCCAACAGTTCGGAGAGCTGGACAAGTGAGGCGCGTCGCAGCGTGGTGTTGTCGTTGGGGCGGGGCGTATTGTGCCGACTGTTGCGAGGCCGGATGGTCAACCAGATGTCATTGTTGTCGTGTTGCAGCACAAAGCGCGGCGTTGCCTTGTTGTGACGCGTAGCGGTGGTTTGCGATTGCTGAAAAGGGATGTTGTGGTTAAGCAGGTGCATTTCGACTTCTTTTTCGCTGTCGGCATACAGTTCGATTGAAATGTTGGCGTATTGCCCTGCTACCCCCTGTAATACGTCTCCGGTCAGATGTGGGTTGAATTGGTCGAGTTCACGCATGACATCCAGCGCCAGTAAGCGTAATCGTTGGGTCGTGTCGGCATGATCGTCGGCAAAGAAGACAGTTTGTCGTTCGCGGATGGCGGCTTCAATTTCACTGTTGTCCGGCAAGTGATGGGCATCAACAATACAAAGTTGTTTGGCTGCCTTGCGTCGTGCCTGCGCATAGTCATGAATGCCGTGTTCATACATGAGTTGTGCGGCGAGTTGGGCAACCAGTTGACGGGTCGAATTCAGTTTCATGGTCGCGGAGTAGTGAAAATGAGTTGGGGTACTGCCGGCGTGGTTGACGTACCGTTGCCTGAAGACGCGCCAGCAGGCGCCGTTGATGGGGTCGTCGCGGGCGGATTTCCTGTTTGTGATGTCGGGACATTTTCTTTCAGAAAATATTCTTGCGTTCCCGCCTCACCTGGTGAAGCGGGCAATCCAGTCAACGGATTAATGGTGAGGCTGACGACGCCGTCAGGCGGGTTGATGCTGGCCTGAGGTGTGTTTTTGAGCGCTTCCGCCATGTATTTCATCCAGATGGGCAGTGCTGCCTGGGCGCCGGTTTCACCACTGCCCAGAGATTTTGGCTGGTCGTAGCCTATCCACGCCACGGCGACCAGATGGGGTTGGAAGCCTGCGAACCAGGCATCACGCTGATCATTGGTGGTGCCGGTTTTTCCCGCCAGATCTTGTCGGCCAAGCTTGCTGGCGGCAGCTCCGGTGCCGCGTCTGATGACATCTTGCATCATACTGGTAATGATGAAGGCGTTGCGGGGGTCGATAACCTGTGTGCGTGGCTGAGGGGTGCTTCTCATCAGAAGGTGGCCATTCTGATCGGTGATGTGGTCAATGATGTAAGGCGTGATTCGGGCACCGCCATTGGCAAAAACGGCATAAGCGGCCGCCATTTGCAGTGGGGTGACGGTACCTGCACCCAGCGCCATGGTCAAATAGGGTGGGATGTGTTGTGTGTCAAAGCCGAAACGTTGCACATAATTTAGTGCGTAGGCAGGGGTGATGCTTTGCATGATGCGAATGGTAGGCAGATTGAGCGAGTGCACCAGCGCATCCTGCATGCTGACCAGCGTACCATTCCAAGTGCTTTCGTAATCCTTGGGTTGCCAGAGCACGCCTCCGGTTTGTTCGGGAGGGATATTGATGGGGGAATCTTCCAGCAAGGTGGCTGGTGTAAAACCTTTTTCCAGTGCGGCAGAGTAAATGAAAGGTTTGAAGCTGGAGCCTGGCTGACGCCATGCCTGTATGGCGTGGTTGAATTTGTCCAGATCGTAATCAAAACCGCCGACCAGTGCGCGAATGGCACCTGTTTCCGGGTCAAGCGTCACCAGTGCTGCCTGAACCTGGGGTAACTGGCTGATTTCCCAGCCATTGTCCGATGAGTGTATCACGCGAATGATAGCGCCTGGGCGCAGTAAGTCCGGATGTCTGTATTGGTTGGTTCGGCTTAATGCGCGTTGGGCAAAGGCCAGTCCTGCGCCGGAGATATCGGTTTGACCCAGGTGTTTAATCCAGACAGTGACGCGTTTCGGGTTGGCTGACAAGACAATGGCGGGGACAAGATTGTGGATGGATGGTGTATTCTGCAGCGCCGCGTCCAGTGCGTCTGTTTGGTCTGGATCGAAAGATGCCGGTAACCAGGCTTCTGCTCCCCGGTAGCCGTGCCGGCGGTCGTAACTTTCTACGCCTGACCAGAGCGCATTGTCTGCTGCGATCTGGTCAGATTTGCGTAACGTGGTATAGACCTTGAGCCCGTCGGTGTAGATGGCGTCATGATATTGTTCATACATGGCCTGACGGATCATTTCTGCGACATAACTGGCGTGCACCGTGTATTGTTGCGAGGAGGATTTGCGCACGTTCAACGTCTGGTTGATGGCAGCCTGATATTGCGCTGCATCAATATCGTGCAATTCCAGCATGCGGTGCAATACATAGTGTTGTCTTGTCAGTGCGCGCGGCAAGTTGACAATCGGATTGTATTTGGATGGTGCTTTGGGAAGGCCGGCCAGCATGGCGGCTTCGGCAACACTCAGCTTGCTGACGGGTTTGCCGAAATAGGTTTCGGCGGCAGAGGCAAAGCCATAGGCGCGCTGTCCGAGGTAAATCTGATTGATGTATAGAGTGAGAATCTGGTCTTTGCTCAGATTGCGTTCGATTTTGATGGATAGCAGTGCTTCATTAAGTTTGCGGGTAAACGTTTTTTCGCTGGACAGAAAGAAGTTGCGCGCTACCTGCATGGTGATGGTCGATGCGCCCTCTTTTGCACCGCCAGAAATCAGGTTGCTGAGGGCGGCGCGGATGACACCGGTTATGTCGATGCCGCCGTGTTCGTAAAAACGGTCGTCTTCGGCAGCGAGGATGGCTTCCTGTAAAATTTTCGGGGTTTGTTGCAGCGTGATGAATGCACGATGCTGCTCGCCGAATTCGGCGATGAGCGCGCCATCACTGGTATATACCCGCATAGGCATTTTTGGCTGGTAGTCGGTCAGCGTATGCATATCGGGCAGGTTGGGGTAAATAAGGGCAACAGCCAGTCCGATGGTGGCTGCGACCACGATAATAAAACTGGTAAGCAGAGCGAGAGTAATGGTGATCCAGCGCGAGATTTGCATATCCGATAAGGAGATTCAATAGGATGATGGGGAATAAAATGCTGTCATTATCGCGGATTTTTGTGTTTTGTGCGTGACCACAAGGCAGAATTTGTTTTATGATGCACCACGGGAGGAGTCACAGGCGGACTTTGGAAGGCGCTGATTAGTTTACTGTTTCGGTGATATGACAATAAATCTGAGTCAGCGCCTCTCTGAAAGCAATAGATGGCAACAATTATTGGGTAAGAAATTTCATTACTCCCAAAAAAATGTTTACATCTTGAAAAGTTGCTGATAGTCTTTAATGTGAATTATCGCTTTATTTCCTAACTATCAAATTAAAAAAGGGAATACACTTGGGAATGCGCTTGCAATTCAACTTGTTTGAAGTGAAAACGCCGCCGTTGGTTGGCGTTGATATCAGCTCGGCTGCCGTCAAGTTGGTCGAACTGGCGGATGCCGGCCGTGGTAAGTACAGTGTCGAGCGTTATATCATCGAACCTTTGTCAAGGGATGCCGTGGTGGATGGTAACATCGCCAAGGTAGACGAAGTGGTGGATGCCTTGAAACAGGCGTGGGGACAGATGGGAACGCGAATTCGCCATGTGGCGATGGCGTTGCCGTCATCGGCGGTCATTTCCAAGAAACTGATATTGCCGGCCGACCTGTCTGAAGACGATATGGAAATTCAGGTGCAGGCCGAGGCAAATCAAGTCGTTCCTTTTTCGCTGGATGAAGTCAATCTTGATTTTCAGGTGCTGGGTCCTGCGACCAATTCCAGTACCGATGTGGATGTGCTGTTGGCCGCCAGTCGTAAAGAGAAAATCGAAGACAGGGTGGCTGTTGCCGAGGCGGCAGGACTGAAGGTGTCGGTGATGGACGTCGAGTCCAATGCCAGTCAGACTGCTTATGAAGGCATGATGCATATTCTGCCCGACAGTGCGCGTGGTCAGACGGTCGCGTTGATTGATATCGGGGCAACCACCATGCACATTTTGGTGTTTGTTGATAAAGTCATGGTGTATTCCCGCGAACAGTCTTTTGGCGGCAACCAGTTAACGCAGGAAATTCAACGTCGTTATGGTATGTCGTTTGAAGAAGCGGAGAAATTGAAGCGCAAGGGTGACACGCCGGACAAGTACGGGGTGGAAATTTTGCAGCCCTTTACGGAAACACTGGCGCTCGAGATTGGGCGCGCCTTGCAGATGTTTGTGGCAGCAACGTCATTCTCACGGGTCGATTACATTGTTCTGGCCGGCGGAACAGCCATTTTGCCCGGTCTGGACGATGCGGTGGCCAGTCGTACTGAGGCCAGTACACTGGTTGCCAATCCATTTGCCGGTATGGTCTTGTCTGGCAATATCGCCTCAGCGAAACTGGTTGCGGATGCTCCTGCCTTGTTGGTAGCTTGTGGCTTGGCCATGAGGAGGTTTGATACGCCATGATACGTCTGAATTTATTACCATACCGTGAAACACGTCGTGTCGCCCGATTGCGACAGTTTGCTGTTTTGTTGGGTGGGGTGGCGGTTATCGGGGTTCTTGTGGTGTTGCTCGGCTTCACCGTATTTGACGCCCGGTTGCAGATGCAAAATGCACGCAACGAATATCTGAAAACCGAAATTGCCAAACTGGACAAGCAGATCAGTGCCATCCATGAGCTGAAAAAAGAGACACAGGAATTGCTGGCTCGCAAACAGGTGGTCGAATCTTTGCAGACGAATCGTTCAGACGCCGTTCATTTGCTGGATCAATTGGTGCGATTGATGCCGGAGGGCGTTTTTCTCAAGTCAATCGATCAGCATGGCGACGTTGTGCATTTGCAGGGGTACGCGCAATCCAGTGCACGGGTGTCTTCTCTGATGCGTAATCTGGACAGTTCGCCCTGGCTGTCAAATGCGACGCTGATTGAAGTGAAGGCTGCCACGATTCAAGGCATTCAGGCAAATGAGTTCAGCATGGATGTGCATATGAATAATCTGGTGGCCACCTCCGGCAGCAAGGAACCAGGCAAAAACGGAAAGGCGGATTAGACGATGGCGTTTGCATTGAACGATATCAACAATATCGACCTGAAAACATTGGCCAGTGCGTCCGCGTCGGTACGGTTCGGCGTATTGGGCGTGGTGTTTGTATTGGTATTGGCGGTGGGTTACTGGCTTGTCTGGCGAGGGCAGATTGTTGCCTTTGATGCCGCGAAAAATCAGGAAATGACCTTGCGTGACAGTTTTATTGACAAGAAGCGGCAAGCCATCAATTTGCCGGCTTACAAGCAGCAACTGGTCGAGATCAACCGGTCGTTTGGCGCGCTGCTGCGGCAGTTGCCGAACAAATCGGAAATGGACGCTCTGTTGAGCGATATCAATCAGGCGGGGCTTGGCAGAGGGTTGCACTTCGATCTGTTCAAGCCGCAAGCAGAAAAACTGCATGATTTTTATGCCGAACTGCCGATTGATATCAGGGTGTCCGGCTCGTACCATGATTTTGGTGCATTCGCCAGTGATGTCGCTCAATTGTCCCGGATCGCGACACTACACGATATCAATATTTCTGCCAATAAAGATGCCAAGGACGGCAAAGATGGCGAGTTGACCATGAATGCAGTGGTTGAAACCTATCGTTATCTGGATCCGGATGAATTGATGGCTCAACAGAAAGCCAAAAAACCGAAGAAGGAGGGGAAATGAATCAGCGCATATTTTTCACCCCTCTGCTAGTGCTGGCGCTTGCTGGCTGTGGGTTTGGTCATAATGATGACTTGAAACAGTTCGTGCAGGATGCGGGTAACAACATACATGGAAAAATTCCGCCGTTGCCAGAAGTCAAGCCTTATCAGCCTTTTGTATACAACGACTTTGATTTACCAGACCCTTTCAAGCCGCGTAAACTGAAATTCAATGCGTCGGACAATGGGATGCAGCCAGATTTGAACCGGCCGCGCGAGTTGCTGGAATCGTTCTCGCTGGAAACGCTGAAAATGGTTGGGGTGATTCAGCGCAAAGGACAGGTTTTTGCGGTGATTAAAACGCCTGTGAATACTTATTATACCGTTCAGGTCGGCAATTACCTCGGACAGAATTTTGGAAAGATTGTGGCTATTTCCAACAAAGAAATAAAATTGAAGGAAATGGTGCAGGATGCTGTGGGTGACTGGTCAGAACGTGACAGTACGCTGACCTTGCAGGAACAATGAGGAGCAGGAAAACATGAAATCAATGATCAGGGTGTTGGGGATTCAGGTATTGGCAGTGTTCGTGATGCTGGGAACCTTGGCATGGCGGCCGGTGATGGCGGATACGAATGCTATTTCAAATATTGAATTTTCAACGCTTGCCGATGGCAAAGTGTTGATAAAAGTCAGTACAACTCAAAAATTGCTGTCAACCCCGGTCAGTTTCACGGTGAACGCCCCTCCTCGGGTGGCGATGGATTTTTTCAACATGAGCAATGGGCTTGGAAAAAACACCATTCCGGTCAATCAGGGCGTGCTGCACAGCATGAATGTCGTACAGGCGGGTAATCGAACGCGCATTGTGCTGAATCTCTTGCATCCGGCGCAATATGAAGCGCGTGTAGACAACGGCAATCTCATGATAACCTTGAGTGAAAATGCCACGATGGCCAACGCGGCCACACAGTTTTCTGTGGCTGGGCCATCAACCAGCCAGCACACGATTCGGGATATTGATTTTCGTCGTGGTTCTTCCGGGGAGGGGCGTGTGATTACCAACCTCTCGGATAGCACCACCGGTATCGATATTCATAAAGATGGTGATCATTTGCTGGTGCATTTTATCAATACCGATCTGCCCCGTCAGTTGCAGCGTCGTCTGGATGTGACTGACTTTGGTACGCCGGTGGCTACGATTACCAGCGTGAAAGATGGTCAGGATGTGGATATGCGCATTACACCCAAAGGTGACTACGAATATTCGGCTTACCAAACCGATAACCAGTTTATTGTTGAAGTCCGCAAGAAAGCGGAGCAGGCGCAGTTGAATGGTGAAAAACCACGTTATACCGGCGAAAAACTGTCACTGAATTTCCAGAATACTGATGTGCGTGCCGTATTGCAGGTCATCGCGGACTTCACGGGTAAAAACATCATTACCAGTGACACGGTAACAGGGAACCTCACGTTGCTGCTCAAGGACGTGCCATGGGATCAGGCGCTGGATATCATCCTGCAAAGCAAAGGGTTGGATAAACGCGAGAACGGCAACGTTATCTGGGTCGCGCCCAAAGATGAGTTGCTATCCAAGGAAAAGAGCGAGCTTGAATCGCGACAGAGTATCGAAGCGCTGGAACCTCTGGTTGTGCGTCAGTATCAACTGAATTATAAAAAAGCCGATGCGGCATCGCGTGAACTGCTCGGCATGCCACCGTTGCCTGGTGATACCGGTCAAGACGTGACTTGTGATGCACAGGCGCAAGGTATCAAGGCGCAAACGGCAGGTGCCGGCGGGATGGCGCCGACGGCGGCGGGCGGAGCGTCCAACCCGAACCGGATTTTGTCAGCGCGCGGCACGGCGACCTCCGAAATGCAGACCAATACACTGATTGTCAGCGATACGCTTACCAAGCAGGAGCAAGTGGCGCAGTTGCTGAAACTGATTGATACGCCCGCTCGGCAGGTGATGATAGAAGCGCGTGTGGTCATTGCTGACTCCAGCTTTCAGAAAGAGCTTGGGGTGAAGTTCGGCGCATCTGCACCGTTTAGCACAGGTAATGGCGGGACATTGGGTGGTATTTCCAGCAGCGCCAATGATGCAGTCAATACCATGGCCGCCGGTAACACGGCAGTGTCTGGTGCGTTGGGCGCAACGGCTCGCGCTACCAATCCGTTCATGGTGGATCTGCCATCAGCTGCCACCAATGCCGCGACGATGGGTTTGTCGTTGTATAACGTTGGCAGTAGTGCGTTGCTCAATCTTGAGTTGTCGGCGATGGAAATTGATGGTGTCGGCAAGATCATATCCAGCCCACGGGTGATCACATCCAATCAGAAACCGGCGGTGATTCTGGAAGGCCAACAAATTCCGGAAGTCACGCCTGGAACCGCCAACGCGCCGCCAACCGTCACTTTTGTGAATGCTTTCTTGTGCTTGTTGGTTAATCCGCAGATTCTGAACAATGATTCGGTGATTCTGACCATTGAGTTGCAGGACGACAACGAAGGTACGCCATTTAATAGTGGCGGAGTGCAAGCCATTCCTATCAACACCAAGCGGGTTAAAACGCAAGTGCGTGTCAAGAATGGGCAAACCGTTGTGTTGGGTGGTATTTATACGCAGACCAAAACGCAAACCATTAACAAAGTGCCAGGTTTGGCAGATCTCCCCTGGCTTGGTGTGTTGTTTCATGACAATGCCCAGTCGGATGTCAAGGAAGAGTTGATGGTGTTCATCACGCCGCATATTGTCAAGGATGACATGACGTTACAGTAACAAAGTGAGCAAAAAGCGAGCAAGATAAAAACGGCGGGAGATCTCCCGCCGTTTTTATCTTGGAAAGTGATGGCAGGATGCTGACAGAAAAAGTCGGAATTGCTATAATTGAAAGATTCGGGGCGTAGCGCAGCCTGGTAGCGTACTTGCATGGGGTGCAAGTGGTCGGAGGTTCAAATCCTCTCGCCCCGACCA
>JAJYHV010000010.1 GCA_021790515.1 Pseudomonadota bacterium | reverse complement strand
CGTCGCGACCGTGTGGGAATGAATCAGCGCTTCCCCAGTGAAACCAGACGCGTTCCTGCCAGCCTGTCATGCAGGAATTGCCGGTCGCGGTCAACAAAAGCCCATAGTTGGCTGATGCCAGGCAGGCAAATGACGAACAGCAGTCGCACAATGCTGCGTGTCAGTGTCGGTGATTGATTGTCACGGGCTATCAGTCGGATACGCCAGGTTTTCATGGCCAGCGATTGTCCATGCTGCCATTGCCAGACAAAGTACACGCCGATGACACTGGCGAGCCACAGTTGCAAACCTGCCCTGAATGGCATGCTTTGCCGGTTGTGGGTAAGACTGATAAACAGATAATCGGCCACAAACAATAATGCCAGCAGCAGCAGCGCCTCGTAAATCATGGCTGCGAAGCGCTTGCTCAAACTGGCAGTGGGGAAGGAGGTGGATAAGCTTGGTGTCATGGGTGCTGATTTTACCGGATTTTTTATGTTGCAAGCTGTTTCTCCGGATTTTTTGCCACCGAATTTTTGCGCGAGAGGGTGTCTGTGAGGTAAAATTGCGCAATTGTACCGCTTGTTAACCCATCCATTTGTTGTTGTCAGAATTTATGCACATCGGTTCTTTTGAATTAAAAAACAATTTGATTGTGGCGCCGATGGCTGGCGTGACTGACCGCCCGTTTCGTCAGTTATGCAAGCGTTTGGGGGCAGGGATGGCGGTGTCAGAAATGGTGACATCGAATTCCTTGTTGTATGGGTCGGCCAAAACACGCCGTCGCGCCAACCATGAGGGAGAAGTATCACCCATTTCGGTGCAGATTGCTGGCGCAGACCCTGACATGATGGCGGAAGCAGCGCGCTATAATGTTGATCATGGCGCGCAAATCATTGATATCAATATGGGATGTCCGGCAAAAAAGGTATGTCACGTGATGGCGGGTTCTGCATTGCTGCAAAACGAACCGCTGGTGGGAAAAATTTTATCTGCCGTGGTGGCTGCGGTGCCGGGCGTTCCTGTTACATTGAAAATGCGCACCGGATGGGATAAATCACACCGGAATGCATTGTCTGTTCTGAAAATTGCCGAAGAGAGCGGTATCGTGGCGTTGGCGTTGCATGGCAGAACGCGGGCATGCGCTTATACCGGACACGCTGAATATGATACGATTGCGGCAGTAAAGGCGAGGGCAAATATTCCAATTATTGCCAATGGCGATATTACAACACCGGAAAAGGCTGCGTATGTGTTGCATTATACCGGCGCAGACGCCATCATGATTGGCCGTGCCGCACAGGGAAGACCTTGGCTGTTTCGGGAAATAGATTATTATCTGCGCACAGGACAACATTTGCCATCGCCGGATATCACTGAAATTCACACTTTGCTTCGGGAACATTTGTTTGATTTATATGAATTTTATGGTGAGGAAACTGGCGTGCGCGTGGCACGCAAGCATATTTCCTGGTATACGCGCGGGTTGCGTGATTCGGCGCGATTTCGCCATGCCATGAATATTTTGCCGGATGTACAACAGCAATTGGCGGCCGTGGATGTTTTTTTTGAGCAATGTCGGCAACAGGGAGATTTATTGGTCGATGTGGCAGAATCCAGTGCTTTGACAGAAGAACTCTTGCAGGAAATGGAGTGATGGCAGTGAATGGCAAGTTGAAGAATCATGGCGAAGTCGGTGCGTGTATTGCGCGGGCGTTGGATGCCTATTTCCAGGATATGGATGGCGAGGTACCTACTGGCGTGTATGATATGGTGCTGGCGTGTGTGGAACGCCCGCTGATTGAAAAAATGTTGCATTACGCGCAGGGTAACCAGACACGCGCTGCCGAATTTCTGGGCATCAACCGCAATACGTTGCGCAAAAAGATGGCGCAATACCATCTTGATTGACGAGCCTCAAGCAGCAAAAAATATATTTTATACAAAAAGCGATTTCAACCCCCGCAAAATAAAAGGATAAGAATGGCCTACATCACACGCGCCCTGATCAGTGTTTCGGACAAAACCGGCGTTGTTGCGCTGGCGCAAGGCTTGCGCAGTCTTGGCATCGAATTGTTGTCGACTGGCGGTACGGCACGTTTGCTGACCGAACAGGGTATCCCGGTCACCGAAGTGGCAGATTACACCGGTTTTGCGGAAATGCTGGACGGCAGAGTGAAAACCTTGCATCCCAAAGTACATGGTGGTTTGCTGGCAAGGCGTGATGTGGTCGGGCACATGGAGGCGATTCGCGCTGCGGGCATCGAGCCGATTGATTTGCTGGTAGTAAACCTGTACCCATTTGCGCAAACGATTGCGCGCGCAGATTGCACGCTCGCGGAAGCCATTGAAAATATTGATATTGGCGGGCCGGCCATGTTGCGTTCGGCAGCCAAGAATTTCCAGCATGTGGCGGTGTTGACCGATCCGGCAGATTATGTGCGCGTGTTGGACGAATTGCATCGTCATTCGGGTTCTTTGTCGACGGCGACCAATTATTCTCTGGCGCGCAAGGCATTTGCGCACACGGCAGCGTATGACGGAGCGATTGCCAATTACCTGACGGCGCGTGAGTTGAATGGCGAAATGGCGGATTTTCCGGCACAACTGAATCTGAATTTTGTACGCGAGCAATCTTTGCGTTATGGAGAAAACCCGCATCAGCGCGCAGCGTTTTATCGTGATATGCAACCGACGAATGGCAGTCTGGCGCATTATGAACAATTGCAGGGCAAGGAATTGTCTTATAACAATATTGCTGACAGCGATGCCGCATGGGAGTGCGTCAAAACATTCTCGCAACCGGCCTGTGTGATTGTGAAACATGCCAATCCTTGTGGTGTGGCTGTTGGCGACACATTACTGACGGCGTATCGCCTGGCACTGGCCACAGATGCGGTCTCCGCTTTTGGTGGCATCATCGCCTTCAATGCCGAAGTCGATGCGTCAACGGCAGAGGCAGTAGCCGAGTTGTTTGTGGAGGTGTTGATTGCTCCGGCATTCAGCGCTGCTGCCCGTGAGGTCTTGTCGGCAAAATCCAACTTGCGGGTATTGATTGTGCCTTTGGCAAGTGGGCATAATGTCATGGAAATGAAACGTATCGGTGGTGGTTTGCTGGTGCAAAGCGCCGACACTTTTGCCATTGCTGCGGACAATCTGCGTGTGGTGACCAGGCTTGCGCCAGACAACCAACAGGTCGCGGATATGCTGTTTGCCTGGCGCGTCGCCAAATTCGTAAAATCCAATGCGGTGGTATTTGCTGCCAATGGACGAACGTTGGGAATTGGCGCCGGACAAATGAGCCGGGTGGATTCGACGCGCATTGCGGTGGATAAAGCAGCGCGGGCGAATCTTTCCTTGGCCGGATGTGCAGTGGCGTCTGACGCATTTTTCCCGTTTCGTGACGGGTTGGATGTGTTGGCGCAAGCCGGCGCGAAAGCGGTAATTCAGCCCGGTGGCAGTGTGCGTGATGCGGAAGTGATTGCCGCTGCCGACGAGCAAGGGGTGGCGATGGCGTTTACCGGCTATCGCCACTTTCGGCATTGATTTTGACATTGAAACGGAAAAAAGCATGAACATTCTGGTGGTGGGTTCCGGCGGGCGCGAGCACGCCCTGGCATGGCGCCTGGCGCAATCTTCCCGCATTGCCCGCGTATATGTGGCACCAGGCAATGCAGGTACACAGATGGAAAAAAATCTGGTCAACGTGCCGATTACCGATATTGGATTGCTGATTGAATTTGTGCGTCGGGAAGCGATTGTTTTTACAGTGGTCGGCCCTGAAGCACCGCTGGCAGCAGGTATCGTGGATCGGTTTCGTGCGGCGGGGCTAAAAGTTTTTGGTCCCACGCAGGCGGCAGCACAGTTGGAAGCGTCCAAGGATTTTGCCAAGGCGTTCATGGTTCAACATGGTATTCCGACAGCGGCTTATCGTACTTTTTCGGATGTGGTGGCCGCACATGCCTGGCTTGATACGCAACAGGCGCCAATTGTCGTCAAGGCAGATGGCCTTGCAGCAGGTAAAGGCGTCGTGGTTGCGCAGACGATGGCCGAAGCACATGCGGCAGTAGATGCCATGCTGCAGGATAACCAGTTGGGGCATGCAGGCGCTCGTGTCGTCATTGAAGAGTTTCTGACTGGTGAAGAAGCCAGTTTCATGGTGATGTGCGATGGCGAGCATGTATTGCCGTTGGCGACGAGCCAGGATCACAAACGTATTGGTGATGGCGATACGGGGGAAAATACCGGCGGAATGGGAGCATATTCACCGGCGCCTGTGATTACGCCAGAAATGCACGCACGCGCGCTGCGCGAAGTCATCATGCCGGTCATGCTCGGCATGAAACAGGCCGGAACGCCATACACCGGATTTTTGTATGCCGGACTGATGATCGATGCACAGGGTGGCATTCGGGTGCTGGAATTCAACTGCCGTATGGGCGATCCGGAAACTCAGCCCATCATGATGCGCATGAAATCCGATTTGGTCACATTGATGGAACACGCGCTCGACGGTACGCTGGATAAGGTCGAAGTCGAATGGGATCGACGCGCAGCGCTTGGCGTCGTGCTCGCGACACAGGGTTACCCCATGTTGCCGCGCATTGGCGACGTAGTGGATACCTTGCCGGTTGATCGTGAGGACATGCATATTTTTCATGCTGGAACACGCTGGCAGGACAAACAATTATTGACCAGCGGTGGTCGCGTGCTGTGTGTGACAGCGCTGGGGGATAGTGTCAAACTGGCACAACGTCTGGCATATGACGCGGCGGAAAATGTCCATTTTGCGGGCAAGCAGATGCGCCATGATATCGGCTATCGTGCCATTGACCGTAAAAAACCGGTGCCATGATTGGCCAAACCTTAGTCAACGTGATGAAACATGTACTGGCATATCCTACAGAATCCTGTTTCGGACTGGGTTGTGACCCCCGTTCGGCAAGGATGGTACGCCGTTTGCTGGTGATTAAAAAGCGACCTGTGCACAAGGGATTGATCGTGCTGGTCAGTGACATGCAGCAGTTGCGCCCGTATGTCGACGACAAAATACTGGCTGCGGTGTTGGCCAGTGGTTATACGGCGGGGCGCTTGACCTTATTGTTGCCGGCAGGTAAGCGCTGTCCGGCCTGGTTATGCGGTAAAAATGGCAAAGTTGCCGTGCGCTGGACAAATTTCGTACCGGCGGAGCGTTTGTGTCAGCAGTCAGGGCATGCGCTGGTTTCTACCAGTGCCAACCGTAGTGGGCAACGGGCGTTGCGCACGGCGCGTGAAGTGCGACGGCAATTTGGTGCAATGGTGCGTGTTGTGGCTGGTCAAATTGGCACAGCCAGAACGCCAAGCCGGATTGTTGACTGGCAGAGCGGACGTGTGATACGCGATTGATAATTGATGATTGATGATTGATGATTGAATTGCATGGCTGCGTGTTGCTGTGATGATGCTGTAAAAAAGGTGTGAAGATAATGGCAGCGAAGACTATGGCAGCAAATATTCTGGCAACCAGACAATACTTGCTGGCGTTGCAGGACAGTATTGTTCAGCGTATGGAACAGATTGATGGCGGCGTATTTTTACGGGACGCGTGGCAGCGCAGTGAGGGTGGAGGCGGCATCAGTTGCGTGCTGGAGCAGGGTGAGGTGCTGGAGCGCGCAGGCGTGAATTTTTCTCATGTCAGCGGAAAGGGCTTGCCGCCCTCGGCAACCGAACGCCATCCGGAATTGGCAGGCAAGCCGTTTGAAGCGCTGGGTGTGTCGCTGGTATTTCATCCGCGCAATCCGTATGCGCCGACTGTGCACATGAATGTACGCTGTTTTGTGGCTGGTGTGACTGAAGAAAATCCGGTCTGGTGGTTTGGCGGCGGTATGGATTTGACGCCCTGCTATGGTTTTGAGGATGATGCCGTTCATTTCCATACCGTTTGTCGCAAAGCGCTGAATGTGGTCGATGATGCGTTGTATCCACGTTTTAAAGCATGGTGTGACAGTTATTTTTTCCTGCCTCATCGGCAAGAAGCGCGCGGTATCGGCGGTATATTTTTTGACGATTATTCCGGGGTGGATTTTTTTGCTGGCCTGGGATTGATGCAAAGTGTCGGCGATCACTTTCTGCCTGCGTATGTTCCGATTCTGGAACAACGATGCAACCATGCTTATACGGAACGCGAACGTGCTTTTCAGGCATATCGACGTGCACGATATGTCGAATTCAATCTGGTGTACGATCGTGGCACCTTGTTTGGTTTGCAATCGCGAGGACGAACCGAGTCAATTCTTGTTTCCATGCCACCACGGGCAGAATGGCGCTACGATTGGCACCCGGAACCGGGAACGGTCGAAGCACACCTGACCGAATATTTTCTGGTGGCAAGAGACTGGCTTGTCGGGCGCGGATAAGCCATGCTGCTGCGCCGATTATTCTGGTTTGCGATGGGGGTAGGGGTGGTGTTGCTTGCCGCACTGGCCGGTTTGCTGGTCTGGGAGGCGACCACTTTCACGCTGGAAGCGAAATACCTGACCCGCTATGCAGAAAAAATGCAGTTTTATCCCGCAGCGGGTATTAGCCATCACATCGTTTTCCCGCATCAGGGACCGGCAGACGTGCGGATGGGTTACGTTGCCCTGCCGGACTATGTCAAACGCCTGACAGGCGAGAATTTTGTTGTGACACAACAGGCGCGCATCAGTCCTGCCATGCAGCAAATGGCAGCGTATGGACTCAATCTGCCTTACCACGAAAAAGATCAGGCAGGATTGGTGTTGCAGGATGACACAGGTGCTGTGTTTTATCGTAGTCTGGTTCCGCAACGGGCAATTGCCGACTATGCGGCCATTCCTCCCATATTGCGCGATAGTCTGCTATTCATTGAGAATCGTCGCTTGTTTTCTCCACCGGCAGACCGCAATCCGGCAGTAGAATGGCGGCGGTTGGCGCAGGCGATAATGGACAAACTCATCAAGTTGATCGACCCGACGCATGATGTACCAGGTGGTAGCACGTTAGCCACCCAAATCGAGAAGTTTCGTCATTCCCGCGATGGCTTGACACTTACCATGCGTGACAAATGGCAACAGATGGCGTCTGCCTCGGTGCGCGCATATCTGGGGGGCAAAAATACTTTGCCGGCGCGTCGTGCGTTGGTGTTGGCTTATCTGAATGGCGTTCCCCTGTCTGCAGCTCCGGGTGCCGGTGAGGTGATTGGATTGCCCGATGCCTTGATGGCCTGGTACGGGTTGGACTGGCGAGAAGTTAGCGCACTGTTGATGCGAGATCAACCAGATGCCCGTACCGCCTATGTATACAAACATGCATTGTCCTTGTTGATTTCGCAGCGCAAACCGTATTATTTCCTGAATGCCCGGCCCGATGCGCTGGAAGCGCTGACCAATACCTATTTGCGTTTACTGGCGGCCAATGGTGTCATTTCTCCGGTGTTGTGCAATCTGGCCTTGGCAACGCCCTTGCGGATTCATCCCAGTCCGCTGATTCCCGTAGAAAATTTTGTCAACCACAAAGCGGCCAATGCGACGCGCAACCATCTGGCAAGCATACTGGGGTTATCGAAACTGTATATTCTGGATCGGCTGGATTTGACTGTGCAGACAACGCTCAATGCTAAAGCGCAGCAAAAAGTCAGTCGGTTTTTGACCGATATCGGCAACCCGACGCTGGCACGAGCCAACGGACTGTATGGGTTTCGTCTGTTGGGTGATCATGATGATTTACGCCATATTATCTACAGTTTTACGTTATATGAGCGTACACCGCAAGGAGGCGCTCTGCGGGTTCAGGCTGACAATCTCAACCAACCCTTTGATATCAATCGTGGAGCCAAACTGGATATGGGATCGACGGCAAAATTACGCACATTGATTACCTATTTGCAAATTGTCTCTGATTTACACCATCAGTATTCGCAAATGGACGCGGCACAATTGGCTGCGATGGACAAAGTCATGAGTGACCCGATTTCAAACTGGGCACAGGCGTGGTATGCCAGCAATCCGGATAAATCGTTGACGGCAATGCTGCGCGCTGCGATGGCGCGGCAGTATTCGGCCAACCCGCAAGAGGTATTTTTTACGGCGGGCGGCCTGCACCATTTTGTCAATTTCGATAAGAAAGAAGACGCTGAGACGATGGATTTGTGGCAGGCAACGCGCGATTCAGTGAATCTGGTATACATTCGTTTGATGCGTGATGTAGAACGCTATTACATTGCACACACGCCAGGTATTGCCGGTCATGTGCTGGAAGACGCGCGGGATCCGGCACGGCACACCTACCTGGAACGGTTTGCGGACAGGGAAGGGCAGGATTTCATGTTGCGCTTCTATAAGAAATATCGTGGCAAGTCGAGTGATGAGATGGCGGAGATTTTTCTGGATGGCATTCATCCAAGCGCTCGTCGTCTGGCAGCAGCGTTCCGTTACCTGGCGCCCAAAGAGGATTTTTCCCGTTTTTCACTGTTTTTGCGCGCGCGGGCAGAGAATCCGGTAGATGATCGGCAGATGGCTTCCTTGTACCGGGAATTCGCGCCTGGCGCGTGGTCATTGACTGATTTGGGCTACATTATTCAGGTGCATCCACTGGAATTATGGCTGGTGGCGTATTTACGCGATCATCCGGGCGCCACGTTTGCACAGGCGGTGGCAACAAGCCGCCCACAGCGCATTGAAGTGTATAACTGGCTGTTTCACGCCGGGCGCAAAAACGCGCAGGATATTCGTATTCGCAGTTTATTGGAGGTGGAGGCGTTCACACAGATTTACCAGCAATGGAAGCAGATGGGATATCCATTCGATAGTCTGGTGCCTTCTTATGCCACGGCACTGGGGGTATCTGCTGACCGTCCGGCAGCGCTGGCACAATTGATGGGTATCATTCTGAATAATGGCGTGAGTATGCCGAACTTGTCGCTGACTCGAATGAACTTTGCCGACGGCACGCCTTATGCGACAGATTTGCGTTATCAACCACCCGCAGAGAAGCGTTTGCTGCCAGCGGAACTGACTGCCGTGGTGCGTGAAGCTCTGGCCAGCGTGGTACAAAGCGGTACTGCGGCCAAAATGGCGAATGCCTACCGCGACGCCAATGGTGCGGTTCTGCCCGCCGGTGGAAAAACAGGGACAGGTGATCATCGCTTTGACACTTTCGATACACAAGGGAATGTGATAACCTCACGCCCTGTGAGTCGTACAGGTACTCTTGTGTTTTATATTGGTGATAAATACTTTGGTACGATGACCGCGATGGTGCGCGGTGAAATGGCCGGTAACTACCATTTTACCAGCGCGTTGGCAGCACAGATCATGAAGGCGATGAGTCCGTGGCTCTTGACATCGTTGACTGCCCCTGATGTTGGGCATAAATTTCCATCATGTTGTATTAAATGCAATTACTGACCTTTGGCCTTAATCATCAGACGGCGCCACTCAGTATTCGTGAGCGTCTGGCCTTCCATGTCGAGAACATGGAAGAAACCCTGCGCAATTTTGTGCGCAGTGGTGCGGTGCGCGAGGCAGCTATTTTATCGACCTGCAATCGTACCGAGATTTATTGCCACGCCAGCAATCCGGCGGCAGCCGTTGAGTGGGTGACCGAATACCACCAGTTGCCTCGTCCCAGTGTCGAACCTTATCTATACCATTATCCGGCTGCCGAAGCGGCAAGACATGCGTTTCGGGTGGCTTCCGGCCTGGATTCGATGGTATTGGGAGAAACACAGATTCTAGGGCAAATGCGTGATGCGGCCAGACGCGCCGAACAGGCCGGCACCTTGGGTGTCATGTTGCACAAACTGTTTCAGCAGACATTCTCTGTGGCTAAAAATGTGCGGACAAGCACCGAAATTGGCGCCAGTTCCGTGTCGATGGCCGCTGCGGCGGTACGGTTGGCAGAACAGATTTTTCCGGATATCGCCGGGCAGAAAGTCTTGTTCATCGGCGCAGGAGAAATGATCGAACTGTGCACCGCACATTTTGCTGCACGCCATCCGAAACAGTTGACCGTTGCCAATCGTACCGTAACACGCGCACAAGTGCTGGCAGAGCAGTATGGCGGTGATGCCATTGCATTGAACGAACTGCCAGACAAACTGGCACAATTTGATATCATTGTCACCAGCACGGCAAGTCAACTGCCCATATTGGGCAAGGGCATGGTTGAACGCGCGCTCAAATCACGTCGCCATCGTCCCATGTTCATGGTAGATCTGGCTGTGCCACGCGATATCGAGGAAGAAGTCGCCGAGATGAATGACGTGTTTCTGTATACGGTCGACGATTTGGGTAGCGTTGTTCAACAGGGCATGGAGAATCGGCAATCGCAGGTTGGCGAAGCCGAGGCCATCATCGAATCCAGTGTACGGCAATTCTCGCATTGGCTGGAAATGCGGGAACTGGTGCCAGTCATTCGCAGCCTGCGTGATCACGCAGATCGCGTCAGGCGGCATGAAGTCGAGCGCGCCATCAAACAGCTTGCACGAGGTGAATCGCCTGAACAGGTGCTGGAACAGTTTTCCCGCAGCCTGACCAATAAGTTCCTGCATCACCCGACACATGCCCTGCATCACGCCAGTGATGATGAACGGCAGGACATGGTGACCTTGCTGTCTCAGCTGTATCCCGGTTACCTCGATTCATGAAACTTTCCCTGCAGCACAAATTGGCCGCTCTGGCTGAGCGGTTGGATGAACTTGACCGTTTGCTGGCACAAGAAACGACGGCGCTGGATATGGATTTGTACCGTCGTCTGACGCGTGAACATGCCGACATCTCCCCAATCGTGATGCTGTTTCGTCGTTGGCAGAAAATTGCGGACGATGTGGCGTATGCACAGACCATGTTGGCCGATGACGACATGAAGGCGCTGGCCGAGCAGGAATTACGGGAAGGGCGCCTGCAATTGGCCGATACGGAACTGGCATTGCAGACAGCACTGCTGCCCAAAGATCCCAACGATGAGCGCAATATTTTTCTGGAAATCCGCGCCGGAACCGGTGGCGATGAATCTGCGCTGTTCGCTGGCGATTTGCTGCGCATGTATGTGCGTTATGCCGAACGGCAGGGATGGAAAACCGAGTTGATTTCGGAAAGTTCGAGCGAGTTGGGCGGTTATAAAGAAGTGGTAATCAAAATCATCGGGCGGGGCGCCTATTCGCGACTGAAATTCGAGTCGGGCGGGCACCGTGTGCAACGGGTGCCGGAAACCGAGGCACAGGGACGCATCCACACGTCGGCGTGCACGGTGGCAATTATGCCTGAAGCAGATGAGGTCAGTGAAGTGGCGCTCAACCCCGCCGAATTGCGTATTGATACATTTCGCGCCAGTGGCGCAGGCGGGCAGCATATCAACAAAACCGACTCGGCTGTGCGCATTACCCATTTGCCGACAGGGATTGTGGTGGAATGTCAGGATGATCGTTCACAGCACAAAAACAAGGCACAGGCCATGTCGGTACTTGCGGCGCGCATCAAGGCGGCGCAGATGCGCGAGCAAGCAGACAAGGAAGCCGCGACGCGAAAATCACTGGTCGGTAGCGGCGACCGTTCCGAACGTATCCGCACATACAATTTTCCGCAAGGGCGGATGACCGATCATCGCATCAATTTAACCTTGTACAAACTTGATGCCATCATGGATGGTGATTTGACTGCCCTCATGGATGCCTTGGCGACAGAACATCAGGCGGAGCAACTGGCCGCGATGGGCGAGGCGTGATCACGCCGACATTCGCCGTTTGTTTGCATCATGGTGCACAGCGCTTGCAGCAGGCGCTGGGGTTGGAATGGGCGCTTGCCCGGTTTGAATGCGGTTTATTGTTGACGCGGGCGTGTGGAGTTGAACGTAGCTGGTTGCTGGCGCACGGCGAAGAATCGGTACCGCAATCGGGGTGGCTGGTGTATGACGCGTGGTTATCGCGACGATTGCTGGGCGAACCGGTGGCGTATCTGCTGGGCGAACGTGAATTTTACGGCCATGTGTTTGAGGTGAATGCCCACGTGTTGATTCCGCGCCCGGACACGGAATTGCTTGTTGAACAGAGCTTGGCAGTATTGCCGTTCGAAGCCGGAACGCGAGTGCTGGATTTGGGGACGGGCAGTGGCGCCGTAGCGATAAGCATTGCCATCGCACGTCCGGCAGCACACGTACTGGCCGTTGACTTTAGTGCGGCAGCCTTGCAAGTGGCGCAACAAAATGCCAGGCGATTAAAAACGGTTAATATTGATTTTGCCGTCAGTGACTGGTGGCAAGCGATAACGGATCAGTTGTTTGACGTCATTGTCAGTAACCCGCCGTATGTGGCTGCGCAAGATATGCATTTGCAACAGGGCGATGTGCGTTTTGAACCATTATCTGCGTTGGTGGCAGGAGAAGATGGTCTGGATGATTTACGCACCATCATTCAGCGCGCGCCGTTGCATTTGAAACCAAAAGGGTATGTCTTGCTGGAACACGGTTATGAACAAGGCGAAACGGTGAGAATGTTGTTGCGACAGGCCGGTTTCCTGCATGTCGCAACATACCGTGATCTGGCCGGAAACGAGCGGGTAAGTGTTGGTCGCCGGCCAGCGTGATTTTGTGCATGACGAGGGTACCCCGGCTTGGCAATGAATTTCTACCAATACCCGTTCCTGTCCGTCTATGTATCGTTTATGTATCGTTTATGTATCGTTCGCCAAAGACCGGGCCAGCTGTCTTGCCGCCTCTTCTTTGAGCGTATCGTTAATTTCGCGCATGACACTATTCAAATCCACGGGTTTTTCAACGCGTTCATAATGCCCTGTCAGTGGACTGTCCGGGCGTAGCTGGCCATTCTTATAGAGCGACCAAATCTCTCTGCCATAGTCTGTGTTCAGTAGTTCAGGCGCAAAACGACCGAAGTAAGCGGCCAGATTTGCAACGTCGCGCAACAGCATACTGTTGGCGGAGTTGTTGGCGGCGGCATCGACGGCTTGTGGCAAATCGATAATGACCGGACCGGTACTGTCTACCAGCACGTTGTATTCAGACAAATCGCCATGGATGATACCTGCACATAACATGCGTACCACCTGAGTAAGCAAAGTACGATGATATTCACGTGCGACTTTGGCCGTCAGTTCCAGATCGTTAAGCCGAGGCGCGGCGTTGCCGGCGTCGTCGGTTACCAACTCCATCAACAGTACGCCTTCATGGAAATTGTACGGTTTCGGCACGCGCACGTCGACGGCGGCAAGGCGGTACAGGGCATCCACTTCAGCGTTTTGCCACGCTTCTTCCTCGGCTTTGCGCCCATAGCGGGTGTGTTTTTCCATCGCGCGTGCGCGCCGGCTGTTTTTGACCTTACGGCCTTCGGTGTAATCGGCATTCTGGTGAAAGTTGCGCTGATTCGCCTCTTTGTATACCTTGGCGCAACGAATATCGAAGCCACAACGCACCACATAGACAGTAGCTTCTTTGCCACTCATCAGTTGACGGATGACCTCGTCGATCAATCCATCCTCTACCAGTGACTCCAGTCTTTTGGGTGTTTTCATACGGGAAATCCGATTCTGGATAAAAGATCAAGGACGCTGATTTTAAACTTTACGGATTCAAGCTTCATGATAAATAGCCGGGAATGCCTGATTATACTGCCCAGGCACAATTTTATCCTCTTTTATTGCCTTATTGCTCAGCAGATTCGCGGCAAGGGGTCATCTTCCAGTTCATCTAAAATGCGTGTTCCGCCCAAAGGTGTGTGCAACACTACTTGTGCCCGCCCGGATTGCAGTTGGCCGATCAGCGCGGCATTTTTCCCGTTGGGCAACGCGTGCCAAATGGCGAGTGCCGCCGTGGCGTCATCCGGTGCCACCACAGCCACCACTCGGCCTTCACAAGCCAGATAGTATGGGTCATAACCCAGCATTTCGCACACCGACATCACCTGATCGCGTACAGGAATGTCGGACTGTTGCAAGTCAGCGCGCAATCCCGACGCACGGCAAATTTCATGTACTACAGTGGCCAATCCTCCACGTGTAGGATCACGCATAAAACGCAGACCTGGCAAATCTGATAATGCTTGCGTCAGCGGCAGCACGCTGGCGCAATCCGAGGCCAGATCTCCCTTGAGACCAAACTGTTCGCGCGCCAGCATCACGGCGGTGCCGTGATCGCCTACCGGGCCGGAGACCAGGATGGTATCGCCTGCCCGGATGCATTGCATGCCCAACTCAAGATCCGGCATACGTACACCGATACCGGCAGTCGCCAGATACAGTCCACCTCCCTCGCCACGCCGTAGCACTTTGGTATCGCCTGCTGCCACGACCACTCCGGCTTCCTTGGCTGCCCGTGCCAGACTGGCAACGATGCGATCCAGTTGCGCCAGCGGCAAACCTTCCTCAATAAAGGCATTCAGCGACAAATAGCGTGGCGTAGCACCGGAGACTGCCAGATCGTTGACGGTGCCATTGACGGCCAGACTGCCGATATCCCCACCGGGAAATTCCAGTGGTTGCACGGTAAAGCCGTCGGTGGTAAACATCAGTTCATGCGCATTCCAGGGTAATCGTGCCGCGTCGACGTTGACATCCAGCAGTGGATTGCCCAGATGGCGGGCAAACACGTCCTCAATCAACTCTCGCATATAGCGTCCACCATTACCGTGTGCCAAGGTGATATACGTATCAGTCATGTCGGTATCCTGTTTCTATAATCTGACCAAAGCTGATTCCGCCATCATTGACAGGAACGCTTTGCGCCAGCTTTACTGGCAAGCCATTCGAAGTGAGCAAATGAACAACCAATTCAGTCAGACGGCGATTTTGGAATACCCCGCCAGCCAACCCGACACACTGGATTGAGTATGTCGTTTGTATCACCTGTACCTGTGCCAATAGCGCTTGCGCGAGGCTGGTATGAAATAAATCCGCACGCTGGCTTGTGCTCAGCGCTGTATCTGTCAGCATGGCGATCAATGGTGCCCAATCGGTGCGCCAAACCCCCTGTTTATCGCGGTTCAGTGGGAGCGCGATGGCATCGCACGCATCACCGCGTGCGGCGGCTTCCAGCCACATCGGTCCTTGCCCTTCGAAGCTCGCCATGCTGGTCAGGCCGGTAAAAGCCGCTGCCGCGTCAAACAAACGCCCCACGGCCGAAGTTTGTTGTGTATTGATGCGTTGTTGCCAGGCTGCCTGTACCAGGTCGTTATCCACCGGCAAATCTGTCCATGCAGTTCCGGTTTCCCACGCCAAGGCGGCAGCGGAGCGCCAAGGGGCCCGCCCGGCAGCATCACCGCCGGGTAAATGAAATGAGCGCATGCTTGCCACTCGTACCCATTTTCCGGGGCTGCCATATAATGCTTCGCCACCCCACATTGTGCCGTCTTCCCCATAACCCGTACCGTCCCAGGTAAATATCAGCCAATTGTCCATGTCAGGATATTCCCCAGCCAACGCAGAAGCATGGGCGTGATGATGAAAGACCGTATCCAGCGTCAATCCGCTGGTTCGTGCCCAACGGCTACTGGCATAACCGCCATGCGCATCGCACACCACACGGGTCACTGTCATGTTGTACAGCTTCTGCAAATCGGCAATCATTTGTTCAAATACGGTCATTGATCGTAGCGAACCTAGATCGCCGATGTGTGGTGAAATAATCACGCGTTGTTTCCATGCCAATGCAACCGTATTTTTATTGTGTCCACCTACCGCCAGTAACGGTGTTTCCAGTTCGAACGGCAAGCTCATTTCCAGCGGAGATGTGCCACGCCCCAGTCGTAATGGTCGCGGTTGATTTGCGCTCATACGAAAGACTGGGTCGTCGGCAGGGCGCACGATGGGTCTGTCATGATGCAGGAATGCATCGGCCACCCCAGATAATCTTGCTTCAATTTCCGTGTTATCGGTAATGACTGGTTCACCACTGATGTTGGCTGACGTTGCCACCAACGGTGCTGCGAAATCGGCGAGCAGCAAATGATGCAGCGGGCTATAAGGCAACATTGCACCAATCTCCGTCAGTCCCGGCGCCACTTGTGCAGAAAGCAGGCTATCGGTGCGCTGTTTGAGCAACAGGACAGGTCGTTGTGGGCCGGACAAAAAATCGGCTTCGCGCTCGCTCAGTACTGCAACGCGCTGCACGCTCGCCAGATCGGGAAATATTACTGCCAGAGGTTTGTGCGGCCGCATTTTGCGCGTGCGCAATCGCATCACTGCAAGGTCTGAATTGGCATCACACAACAGATGATATCCTCCGACACCCTTCAGCGCCACAATCTGACCGTCGCGCAATGCCGCGACGGTCGCCGCCAAAGCACTTTCACCTGTCAGCATGAGTTTGTCGTGTTTGAACAGCAGTTGCGGTCCGCATTGGGGGCAAGCCAGCGGTTCGGCATGAAATCGCCGATCCAGCGGATTTTCGTATTCAGCGCGACAAGTAGCGCACAATGTAAAGTGACGCATACTGGTCGCGGCGCGATCGTAAGGCAAGTATTCAATTAATGTGTAACGAGGGCCGCATTGCGTGCAATTGATAAATGGATAACGGTAACGGGGATCTTGTGTGTTGAACAACTCGGCCAGACATGCGTCGCAAGTAAAATAATCCGGTGGCACATGAATATCCGGTTGCGTAGCGCCGGCGCTGGAACGGATCACGAAACCGCTGGTACCAGTGACCGGTGCGGCCATTTGTTCAAGAATGCGAGCTTGTGACAGTGGGGGCGCTTCGTTCAGCAAGGCCGTCGCAAAAGCAGCCAAATGTTGCGGTGTTCCTTCGACATGAATTTCTACCTGGCCTAGCTTGTTTTGCACCCAGCCATTTAACTCGAAGTGCTGCGCCAACCGGTATACAAAGGGACGAAAACCCACGCCCTGTACCCGGCCGGATACCACGAAATGCGTTGCCAACAGCGGATTCAAGCGACTTTCGCCTCACGAATGCCGCTCGCCCACCAAATTCTGCAGGCACCTTCATCGGATACCATACACGGTCCGACGGGTGCACGCGGAGTACATGCTTTGCCGTACAGGCGACACTGATCAGGATAAATTTTGCCGAGAACAACCCGAGCGCAATCACATCCAGGCGGCATTTCACCGGCGCGTTTGCGTGAGGGGTCGTTGTAAGCGGGGAAGCGCAGTCTGGCATCATGCACTGCCAATGCTGGCTGAATGCCGAAGCCTGAAGCCGGAATGACGCCCACACCACGCCAATTGGCGTCGGTGACGGTCATGACTTGCGCCAGTTGACGGCGGGCACTGCTATTACCGGCAGGGCGCACCAGTTCCGGATAGCAATTATCGAGAAAAGGTCGGTCAGTCAGCAATTGCCGCAAGACCGAATAAATTGCCGCGAGCAACGATTGTGGCGTAAAACCGGCTACCGCCGCAGGTAAACCATGTTGGGCAGGGACGAAATTCCATTCATCCGCACCCATGATTGTGGCAACATGTCCGGGCGCAATGAGTGCATCGAACCCTGGTTTCCCTGCTTCCAGCAACATGGCGACGGCGGGCCAGGTCAGCCGCCCGGACAGCAGAACAGACAGGTTTTGTGGTATGCCTGCAGCCAGCATTGCCGCCACAGGTGCGGTCGTGGTCTCAAACCCGGCAGCAAAAAACACCACAGGAACATTCGGATTGTTATGGGCGATTTGTACCGCTTCGGTCGGGCTGGCAACCGGCCGGATATCTGCGCCTGCAGCACGCGCTGCATCCAGTGAGCGCGGCTCGTTTTTGGGTACGTTGACAGGCACGCGCAACATGTCGCCGAATGCCACCAGAATAATTTTTTCGCTTAATGACAATTGGATGGCCTGATAGATATCTTCTTCGGGGCAGACGCATACCGGGCAGCCAGGGCCAGGGATCAGATCGATGTTGCGCGGCAGAACGCCGCGCAAGCCAGCCATTGTGATGGAGCGTTCGTGGCCGCCGCATACATTCATGATTCTAACGTGGAGCGGCAGTTCCAGCGCATGAATTTTTTGTAACCAGTAAGCTGCATCGTACCTCATGATGAAAACCCGGTCTGTATATTCACGTCGGTGTCGTTGGGCTGCAGGTGAGGTCTGGCTGTTGCTCCGTCCTGCGCGTGAGCGCGTTGCGCAGCAAGTTCATGGCGCAACCAGTCGAGCCAGACTGTCATGCCTTGCCCTTTGCGCGCCGAAAGCGATAACAGCGGCGCAGTACTTGCCAATTGGCGCAAATGATGTTCAGCTTGCGCCGGGTCAAAATCATCCAGTACCGACAACAAATCTATCTTGCTCAACACGACGGCATCGGCGGCACGAAACATCACCGGATATTTGGCAGGTTTGTCGTCACCCTCTGTCACTGACAGCAATGTCACATTGCGGTGTTGCCCCAGATCGAAACTCGCCGGACACACCAAATTGCCGACATTTTCAATAAACAGGATGTCTATCTCGGATAAATTCAGGTGATGCAAAGCCTCATGCACCATGTGCGCATCAAGATGGCATGCGCTACCCGTCGTAATTTGATAGGCGGGTACGCCGTGAGTGCGGATACGTGCGGCATCGTTTTCGGTTTCCAGATCCCCTTCAATCACGGCCAAACGGAATTCATGTTTAAGCGCGTCGATGCTTGCTTCCAGCAAAGCTGTTTTGCCAGAGCCGGGAGAGGACATCAGGTTGATGACAAGGATGCCGTGCATGTTAAAATGTGCACGATTGTGCACAGCTTGATCGTCATTGTGCGCCAACAGTTTTTTTAATATGGAAACGGCACTGCCGCCATTCTGGATGGGTTTATACGCCAGATGTTTGTTGCCTGGCGTGACATTGCAGCCACAGCTGTCGCACATGAGCAATCCTTTTTATGACATTAATTCCAGATTCGCCAGCAGCAGCTCGTCGCCACTGATCAATTGGGTGTGATAATCTCCACATACTCCGCACAGCAAACGATTGGCTGTTGCCTCGGTATCGGCACCGCAAGTCTGGCAGTGTACCCGCAACGGTTGTGGTTCGATGACCAATTGTGCCGATGCAGCCACGCTTCCTGCTGCTGCCAGAGGAAAAGCATTGACCAGCAACGCAGGCTCGACACCTGACAACGGACCGATATGCAGCGTAATCGTCAGCACTTCGCGGGCTGAATTTTGCTGCGCAATGTCAATGACCTGAGTCACCAACGCTTGGCATACCGATAACTCATGCATGAGGCGCAGACGATTCGACAGACAGCATTTCGTCATAAATATCCCAGGCATTTTGTGCCTCGACCGCGCTTATGGTCTGGATGGCATAACCCACATGCACCATCACGTAATCACCAGCCATAGGCATGTCATCTTGCAGCAAGAAAAGACTGACCTCGCGTGTCACGCCTTTGGCAGATGCCTGCGCGACGAAGCCATCAATCACAGTAATTTGCATAGGTATGGCCAGACACATGATACACCTCACTGAGTTCGACCTTTAATTTGTACAGTATAAACCCGGATTTGAATTCTGCCACCCTGATATTTTTCAGTCTGAATATCAGGGCAATTTTGTTGCTTGTCTGTTGCTTGTTATTTAAATCGAGTTTGATATCTTATTTGGATCAAGTGTGATAGCATTAACCATGTTTTGAGAGTAAGTATTTGTCTGGGGCCGCCTGGTCGCTGTTTGTCTACCGCGCGGTAGTTAGTAAGTTATTGAATTATATTGGTATAATTTTCATGACTACGCTAGTGCTCGGTATTGGCAATACGCTGCTCTGTGATGAGGGTGTGGGGGTGCATACGGTGCGCATCCTGGCACAAGAGCACTTTCATCTGACCGACGTCGAATTCATCGATGGCGGGACGCTCAGTTTTTCTCTTGCCGGCGATGTCGAAGACGCCAGCCAACTCATTGTGATTGATGCTGCTGAATTGGACAGTCCACCCGGGACGGTTCGTGCCTTTATTGGCGCGGACATGGATCATTTTTTGGGCGTCAATCGCAAACGCAGCGTACATGAAGTCGGTTTGCTCGATTTGATGGCCGTGGCGCATCTTGCAGGTCATTTACCGGAACGTCGTGCGCTGGTCGGTATACAACCTGACATCGTGGATTGGGGCGAAGCTCCCACTGTCGCCGTTGCGCAAGCCATCCCTTATGCCTGTGACCTGACCCTTGAGTTAATCGCGGCGTGGCGCACATGAACACCTTGAGTCACATTACGGTAAAAGTGGTTAAATCGCTGCCAGACGAACCAGATGGCTTGTCCGGTAATACGAATGCCATCCTGCATGAAATCCTCGCACGGCTGAAAATATTGATGACAACCGGACAGACCGGCGCCATAGATTTGCGTAGCCTTCCTCTGACGGTTAGCGACCATGAATTGCTGCGCGTCACTTTGGGTGATGGCGAAGTTCATGCGCATGTTGATGTCATTGGTGACACCAAGGTACGCGAGACAATTTATCCTGGTGTGTGGTGGCTGACATATTATGATGAAAAGGGGAGCGTCGTGGCGGATTTGCTTGAAATAACGGCCATTCCTGAAATCCTGAAAGCGCCTGCGGAAGATATTCGAGAGGGAGTTGTCCGGTTAAATGATTTGTTAGGAAACCGCTGATTAGGGAACCGCTGATTCATTTTCATATTGTTCCCTTATGCTCGCAAGAGCAGTCAGGCAGAATAAATCCAAAAATTTCTTGGGAGTAGTGAGTCGACATAAAAAATTAAAAAATATTGAACAGTCGGGTGGTTGGCAACCCGTTGGAGCAAGTCACGAACGAATGGAGCAAATCATGAACGAACCTGATACCTTGGGCGCCGGTTTGGCGCGGCGCGGCGTGAGTCGCCGTTCCTTACTCAAATTTTGCACGGCCATGGCTTCGTTGATGGCACTGCCGCCTGGTGTCGCTCTGGCCATGGCTGGCGCACTTGACCAAACAAAGCGCCAGTCGGTGATCTGGTTGTCTTTTCAGGAATGCACCGGCTGTGTGGAATCGCTGACCCGCTCCTTCGAACCGACACTGGAGCAAATGATTTTCGAAATGGTTTCACTCGATTATCAGGAGACGCTGCAGGCAGCCTCTGGTGAAGCTGCCGAATCGGCTCGTGACGAGGCCATGAAATCCTCCTATGGCAAATATCTCCTCATCGTTGACGGCTCCATTCCGACTAAAGACGGCGGAGTGTATTCTACGGTGGCCGGTGTTTCCAACCATGACAGGCTGATAGATGCTGCCAAAGGTGCAGCGGCTATCGTAGCCGTAGGAACATGTTCTTCTTACGGCGGTATTCCGCATGCCAATCCTGACCCGACTGGCGCGGTATCGGTATCCGACATCATCAAAGACAAACCAATCATGAATGTGCCGGGCTGTCCCCCCATCCCTTCGGTTATTGCAGGCACGCTGGCTTATTTTGTTACATATGAAAAATTACCGGAATTGGATCACCTTGGGCGCCCCAAGGTGTTTTTTGCTGACACCATCCATGGCCGTTGTTATCGACGGCCATTTTACGATCAAGGAAAATTTGCCAAAACCTTTGATGACGAAGGCGCACGCAATGGCTGGTGTCTTTATGAACTGGGTTGCAAGGGGCCGACGACGCACAACGCTTGCGCCACCATCAAATGGAATGGCGGCGTGAGTTATCCGATTGAATCCGGACATGGTTGTCTGGGTTGCTCTGAACCCGATTTTTGGGACAAAGGCAGTTTTTACCAACCGTTATCGACACCGCTTGCACCTAATGCGCATGTTGTCGCCATTGGCGCATTGGGTGGTGTCGCCGCAGGCGCAGTCGCGGCAGCTCTGTCACGCGAACATCAGACCCATATTGGCGAGGAGAAATAACATGGACTTGCTGCAATTTGCCCGTGGGCCTGCATTGACTTGGGCCGCTACAGTGTTCTTTTTTGGCATTGCCTGGCGCTTGCTGGGTATTCTTCTGCTCAAACGCAGTCCTGATTTTTCGGAAGCACGCAATGCCGCCAACTGGCTTGGCGCCATCAAGTTAATCATTGCCCGATCCTGGCCACACCGCGAGTTCAGGCAACGTACTATTTTCGGTTTGTCTCTCAGCTATGTTTTTCACATTGGTCTGGTGATTATCGTGTTTGGTTTTGCACCTCATATTTTGTTTCTCAAAGCATTGACAGGGTTTGATTGGCCTAATTTACCCAGTGCGGTCATTAATCTGACCAGCGCAATCACCCTCGTCACTCTCATCGTCATATTGATTCGACGACTCAGCCATCCGGTGCTGCGATTGTTGTCGAATTTCGACGACTATTTCAGTTGGTTTGTCACGACTGCCCCCGTCGCAACCGGTATGCTGGCCGTTGCTCACGTTGGCGCGCGTTACGAAACATTGCTGGCGATTCATATTTTGTCCGTCGCGTTGCTGCTGGTGTGGTTTCCTTTTGGCAAACTGATGCATTCGGCACTGATCTTTATTTCGCGCGGCACGACTGGCGCATTGTTTGAACGTAAGGGAGCATCAATATGAGCACGGCAGATATTGACAGCGCACATTCTCTGGAACCCGCTCAGCCGCGTCTCTCGATAAAAGACCCTGAGGTGCGTTATGACAAGCAAGGTGACCTGTCCGACACGCAACGGGTAGAACTGGCAATGCGTTCTTTCGTAAAAGATTTTGGTGCTGTCGTCGCCACTTATATGGAATCGTGCATTCACTGTGGCATGTGCGCAGACGCATGTCATTTTTACCTTGTTACCGAAGATCCCAAATACACGCCAATCTGGAAACTGGAACCGTTCAAGCAAGCGTATAAGCGGGAAGCGGGGCCATTCGCCATAATTTATCGAGCGTTGAATCTGAAGAAAAAAGTTACAGTGACACAGCTGGAAGAATGGCAAACGCTGATTTACGACAGTTGTACCTTGTGCGGTCGCTGTACGCTGATCTGCCCCATGGGCATCGACATTGCCTCGCTGGTTGGGTTGGCGCGTCATGGCATGAGTCAGGCCGGACTGGCACCGCATGATCTCTGGGCTGTGGCGGAACGAGCCCGGCGCGAGGGTAGCCCGCTTGGCGCCACGCCCGCAGTATTCAAAGATCGCTGCGAATGGCTCGCCGACGACAATCGCGTTGAAATCCCTATGGATAAAACACAGGCTGACGTTGTCGCAACCATGTCTTCCATAGAAATCATGAAATATCCGGATTCGATTGTTGCCACGGCAAAAATTCTCAATCACCTCGGTCTGAACTGGACTTTTCGCAGCGATGGCTATGAGGCAACGAACTTCGGTATGCTCTCCGGTGACGCGGCCTGGCAACGGGAGGCGAGCATGAAGCTCATTCATGCCACTATCGCTGCCGGGGCAAAATTGTTGCTTCTGCCGGAATGTGGACACGCCTACGGTGCAATGCGCTGGCAGGGTGCAAACATTTATGGCAAGCCTTTGCCTTTCAGGGTACTGCACATCTCTGAATTTTTGGCGGAAAATACCAAAAATGGTGCGATAAAAACCAAACCGCTTGGCAAAACGCTGACTTTTCATGACCCTTGCCAAATATCGCGGCGTGGTGGTGCCATTGAAGCGCCGCGTGATGTGCTCAGTGGTTTGGGGGTGTCGTTAATCGAAATGAAAAACAACAAGGGGTTGAATTGGTGTTGTGGCGGCGGCGGCGGTGTGGTCACCATACATCGGGCTGATCCCCTCCGTTACAAGGCATTCCAGATCAAAATGAAGCAGGTGGACGATACGGGCGCTGAGTTGCTGGTTTCAAGTTGCTCCAACTGCCGTCAAACCTTTGATGATAGCCAAAACCACTTTCATTGGGATAAAACCATGCTCAGCCTGTTAGAGTTGGTCGCCGACAATCTGGAGGAGAAATGAACACACCCAGCAACCGCATTATTGTCGATCCGATTACCCGCATCGAAGGGCATTTGCGCATTGAGGCCGAAACAGATACCAATGGTATGATTACCCGTGCTTCCAGTGCCGGCACCATGGTGCGCGGCATTGAACTGATTTTGCGCGGCCGCGATCCTCGTGATGCTTGGGCATTTGCCCAACGTATCTGCGGAGTATGCACCTTGGTACACGGCATTGCCTCAGTCCGTGCAGTGGAAAACGCACTGAAATACGACATTCCGGCCAATGCACAATTGATCCGCAATATGATGATCGGTGCACAGTTTGTGCACGATCACGTCATGCATTTTTATCACCTGCATGCGTTAGATTGGGTCGATGTCGTCTCGGCACTCAAGGCCGACCCCAAAGCCACTTCGGAGCTGGCACAAAGTATTTCCAGCTATGCCAAATCCTCTCCCGGTTATTTTTCCGATGTGCAGAAGAAACTCAAGGGTTTTGTCGAAGGTGGTCAACTCGGTATCTTTGCCAACGGATATTGGGGAAACCCCGGTTACAAATTGCCGCCCGAGGCCAATCTGATGGCCGTCGCCCACTATTTGGATGCACTGGCCTGGCAACGTAATGTGGCGCAACTGCATGCAATTTTCGGGGGCAAGAATCCGCATCCCAACTTTGTGGTGGGTGGCGTGCCATGCGCAATCAGCATTCACCCTGAGGGTCAAGGCGCCAGTTCTGGCACCACTTCGCTGAACATGGAGGGACTGCAAAAAGTGCAGGACATCATCCATCAGATGCGTGAGTTTGTCGATCAGGTTTATCTGCCAGATACACTGGCCATCGCCGGTTTCTATAAAGACTGGTTCAAGCTGGGCGAAGGAATTGGCAATTTCATGAGTTATGGCGATTTTCCCGAAAAGGGTATGTCCGACACCAACAGCTTTCTGATTCCTTCCGGCGTCATTTTAAACCGCGACCTGTCCACTATTCATCCTGTCGATCTCAATGCCGAGGATCAAATTCAAGAATATGTTGCCCACTCATGGTATGACTACAGCGGAGGCAAAAACAAGGGACTGCATCCTTATGTCGGCGAAACCAATCTGGATTACAGCGGACCCAAGCCACCCTATGCCCAGTTAGATGTGGATCAATCCTACTCCTGGATCAAATCACCGCGCTGGAAAGGTCATGCCGTGGAAGTAGGCCCGCTGGCACGCGTATTGATGCTGTATGCCAAAGGACATGAGCAAACACAAGCGTTGGTGAGCATGACACTGAAAAAACTCGACCTGCCCGTTGCCGCACTGTACTCCACCCTGGGGCGCACGGCAGCACGCACACTGGAAAGCAAGATCATTGCCGATGCCATGCAACCCTGGCACGACAATTTGATTGCCAACATCAAGGCTGGCGATGTGCGCACATTTAATGAAAAGCTGTGGGAACCCTCTACCTGGCCGTCTACGGTCAAAGGCGTGGGTTACACGGAAGCTCCGCGCGGCTCTCTGGCACATTGGATTGTCATCAAGGATGGCAAGATCGACAATTATCAGGCCGTCGTTCCCAGCACCTGGAATGCGGGGCCACGTGATGCAGAGGGACAGGATGGACCCTATGAAGCCGCGCTCAAAGGCACCCATCTGCAAGACCCCAAACAACCGCTGGAAATATTACGCACCATTCACAGTTTTGACCCCTGTATTGCCTGTGCTGTGCACGTTAGCGATCCTGATGGCGAAGAACTCATTGAAGTAAAAATTCGTTAGGAGTATCGCGATCAATACCCGCCACATAAACCCGCTGGTCAGGATTTTTTGTTTATTTCCGATGCATGTCGCTGTGCAGCCACGCGGCGTGCAAGTTTCGGTTTGAAACGTATGCCGCCGAAGTGGGCAAATCATACCGGTGGGCGCCACCTGCTTGAACAATATTCGCCCGACGCAACCAATGCCCATGTCTTGTACCATTTCGGGTTCAGTGCCGCCGAATGGTTGCGCTTGAGCGGATTTTACGGTGTCATCCTGTTGATGCATCTGCTCGGCTTTGGGTTGCTGTTTTACTACCTGGCGCATTATCCGGCACTGTTAGGTTTGGGTTTTGCTGCCTATATGTTTGGTTTGCGTCATGCTTTTGATGCTGACCATATTGCTGCGGTAGACGATACGGTGCGCTACCTGTTGCAAAAAGGCCAAAAGCCGTTTGGCACTGGCTTCTTTTTTTCATTGGGGCATTCTACGGTGGTGTTCATTCTGGCGTTGGCCATCGCATTCGCCGCTAATACGGTCAAGCATGGCTTGCCCGAACTGCAACAGTTTGGTGCTTTGATCGGCGCCAGCGTATCGGGACTTTTCTTGTGGTTAATCGGTATTCTCAATTTTTTGTTGTTGCTGGATATCCTTAAAGTTTGGCGTCTCGCCAAAACCGGCCGGCATAGCCATGCCCATCTGGATGCTCTGCTGGCAAAGCGCGGTTTGCTGAACCGGTTGCTTGGTCGTCGTTTACAACGGTTCGTTCGAAGCAGTTGGCAAATGTATCCGCTGGGTCTATTGTTTGGCTTGGGCTTCGATACGGCTTCAGAAATTGCCTTGCTGGCAATGACCGCAGGTGCAGCCAGCGGCAATTTACCGATTGGTGCGGTGTTGTCGTTGCCAATACTGTTCACGGCAGGCATGTCGCTGATGGATACCACCGATGGTGTGTTGATGGTAAAGGTTTACCGTTGGGCGCTCGTCAATCCGCTGCGCAAGATTTTTTACAATCTCACAACCACAAGCTTGTCGATTGCAGTGGCTTTGGCCATCGGTAGTATCGAATTGTTACAGGTTTTCATCCATCTGCTACGTCTTCAAGGAGGTTTTTATGACGACCTCGGTCATCTCGATTTTGGCGCGCTGGGGTATGTCATTGTAGGCGTTTTCTTGTTGGTATGGGGAGTGTCGACACTGCTCTGGAAAGTGAACAAGTTTGATCAAATGGAAAGTCAAAAAACAGAAACCACTTCGCGTTAAGCAGCATTATAGTCACCAAACCATTCTGACCACACAAAATTAATTGATTCCGTCCTCGTTTCCCGTCCTGGTCATGCTGAAATAAAGCGCTGATTCCCTATTTGGGGGCGCCTCAGAATTCGGAAAATAAAGCACGCTAACGGCTAGTGTGTCAGGTTGAAGCCTGAGAAGTTGTCCATGCAACGTCAGATAAAGCAGAAAACGGCCCTAATCTGACGAAATTCGGGGCTTCACCTGACGCCAAGTTCAGGCGTACTTCAACCGGACAGGCTCAACCGAAAAGCTCGCTGTGCGAGCCAAGCCGCGCCAGTCGCAGGGTGTCCGAATCGGACTTGCGGTAGATCAGCAACAGGTTGGGCTTGACGTGACATTCCCGGTAGCCTGCCCAATCGCCGCTTAGGTCATGGTCGCGGTATTTGGCGTCAAGCAGCTGGTCGGTCGCCAGTGCTACGAGAACAGGTTTCAAATCGTTATCGAGCGTAGCGCGGTGCTGGCCCTTGGCCTCCCGCTTGTAGTCACGCTTGAACGCTGAGGAACGATCAATCGTCCGCATGCAAGTCCGCCATCAGATCATCGACGCTGGCGAAGCGCTTGCCTTTTCCGGCCTCAAGCTCCGCAATGGCCTTTCGCGTAGTCGCGTTGGGAGCCTTCACATCGAAGGGCATCCGGCGCTCGTCGGCGATGCGCAGCATCAGCAAGCGTATGGCGTCAGAGATGGACAGCCCCATTGCTTCAAGCGCGTCAGCGGCGCGCTCTTTGGTGCTGGTGTCGATGCGAGCGCGGACATAGGTATCGGCGGTGCCCATGGTGACTTCCCTTAAAGGTTTCAGAGGTTATATTGTAGTTCCATTGTGACTACAATTCAAGGGCAATACCGGATTGCTTACCGTGCTTTATTTTCCGAATTCTGAGGCGACCCCTATTTGTCGTGTTGAATGCGCTGTCGCCAGTCATCCAGTAATGCCGCCTGTCGACGGATGTCAAAGTGTTCGATGGCGCGTCGACGACCGGCTTGTTGTAAATTTGCCCGAAAACCATCGTCTGTGGCCAATTTCAATAAAGCATTGGCCAGATTTTGCGCGAAGGATTCCGCTGGACTGTTGGGTAGAGTCATGCCAGCCTCTGCCACGACTTCGGCCAAACCGCCTGAACCACTGGTCAACACTGCTGCGCTTGCGCACAGGGCTTCCAGCGCCGTGCGTCCAAAAGGTTCTTGCCAGACAGAGGGAATCACGGCAATTGCGGCTCGCGCAAACTGTTGCATAATTTCGTTATGATCCAGATAGCCGGTGTAACGGCATTGCGCTCCTGCTTTTGCCAACCATGCATGGGTAGCGCGCTCATAATCGGATACGACTGTCAATCTGTCTACACCGCACAGCACGAACTCCCAATCTGGCAACAGCGGGGCGATGATGCTCAAGGCTTCTGCAAGCGGCAGCGTACCTTTTTCGCGGATGATGCGCCCGACATATAGTATGGTGCGTGTCTTGTCTTGTGGAACAAAACGTTGTGTATCGATACCGTTGTGGATGACAACCGCTTTATCGTGTGCGCCGTGCCGGTCAGGGATGTCTTGCAATAAACGTTGTCGAATATAGTCGCTAACGCAATACACCGCAGCGGCATGTTTCAATACCCATTCCCGTGCGCGTGCTGAAGTAAACCAACGCATTTCTTGCAAATCATTGTGCAGGTGCAGGGTCAGTGCAATGTGGTCTGGCAGCAATTTTGCCAGATAACGAAAAATGACTGGCCTGTTCTGCACTTCAACATGGCTGATATTCTGCCGCAGAACCCATTTGGCGCAGGTTCGGGCATAAGCGTAGCTATCGCGCCAATACCAGTGTTGCCAACGCTGTAGCCGGTGATAATGCAAGCCATCAAAATCTGCTTCTGTATGTCCCAGAAAAGTCGTATTTTCCCGATAACGACTATGCCGGGTAAAATCGGCCATGCATAATGCGACAGCGCCCTTTTGTTGAGCGGAGTATTGTTCTTTTGGTGGCAGGATGATGGCAATATCTGGCGGCATGGGTAGATGTTTCGGGCAATGTGTTTAGTAGGCGCCTTTGTTTTGCAGCACGACTTTGACAGTGCGCAACAGAATGACGATATCGTGCCAGAGCGACCAGTTGCGGATATACCATGAATCCAGATCGATTCTTCTGGCATAGGTGGTTTCCGAACGGCCGCTGATTTGCCACAAACCTGTAATGCCAGGGTGTACGCGTTTATAAATCTGCGCTGATTCTTTATAGTATTCGTCCAGTTCTTTCTCGGTGACCGGGCGGGGGCCAACCAGGCTCATGTCACCATGAATAACATTGAGCAGTTGCGGTAATTCATCCAGACTGGTTTTGCGCAGAAAATTACCAATACTGGTGATGCGCGGATCGTTCTTCAGCTTGAAACTAAGCTCATATTCTGCTTTTAGTTCCGGATGTAATTCAAGGTATTCAAAAAGTTTTTTGTCAGCATCGACTATCATGCTTCTGAATTTCAGACATTGAAAAGGCCGGCCCCTAAAACCAATTCGCTCCTGTGCATACAAAGCGGCACCACCATCCGCCCGCTTGATGCGCCAGGCAATCGACAACATGAATGGGGCGAGCAGCAATAGCAGCAAGGTGGCAACAATCAGATCAAACGCCCGTTTGATGACACGTGGACCAATTCTGGCCAGATTGTCGTTGATACGCAACATCAAAACTTCGTGGCCAAAAAAATGGATGGTTTCCAGACCGAACAGCGGCAAATCACGCAATGGTGGAGAAATGCTCAGGTTGGGGTAGCGGTTGCCCATGGAACGCAACAGTTGTTCCTGCAATGCCCATTGCTCTGGCTCCAGCGCCAGAATGACATGCGGATTACCCAGACGGGACAGGGTGGAAAAACAATCATCGCCCAATACCTGTGTGGAAACCGGTAGCGCTGATAATGAGTCTGCAACGCACGAGGCATCTGGTTGCAGAATGGCCTGTAACGTATAACCCAGCGTGGTTTCCTGGCGAATCATTTGCATGACATCATGTGCATTTTCGCCACAACCAATAATGGCGACTGGTCGTTCCCAGATCCCTATCCAGCGTAATGTTTTTCGGCAGAGGGCACGTAAACCGGGTAACAACAATAAAGCCAGTATCCAGTTGGTAAAAATCCACAGCCGTGAAATTGCCCAGTTGCCGGAAAAAGCAATGGCAGCATTCAGGATGGTCAAGACAGTGAGTACCCAGATAATCTCGCCAATTTCATCCCAGAATGCCTTGCGCTGGTTGTAATGCCCCTTGAAGGTGAATAACCCGACAGCAAAAATGACCAAAGCTGCCAGCAATAACAGACTGATGTGTACTGAATCGCCCCACCAGTGGCTCAATACTGCGACAGGATTCATGTTGCTGCGCAGGGCATGAGAAATCCGCGCCAGATAAAATGCCAGCAATAACGCCAAGATGTCGCTGACCATCAGGCAATAAGGGATCCAGCGTGCCCAAGCTAATCGGGTTGATGGCTGTATGGTTGACATGACAAAGACAAAAATGGATGACAGAGGGCGATTATCGCGGATATTTCGAAAATTCGCATAACGATGACACGAAATTTGATAAATTATTCACATATATCATTCGAATGTGCGCAAGATGCTTTGCCCACGCAGATGCCAGGTATGCTCGGCCAGAACCCGTCGCCATGCGGCCTCGCCAACGCTGGTGGCTATTTTTTGATCGTGAGTCAGACGCTCGCACCAATAGTGCAACTCTTCTAGTGAACGATAAACCAGCACTTCTTTTTCTGGTTCAAAACAACGTGGTAAATCCAGCATGTCATCGTGTAGTACGGGAATTTTGCAGGCGCAGGGTTCAAAACTGCGTTGATTCAGGCCATGAATGACATTTTTATCCTGATGAATATTCAGCACGGCGCGTGCACCGGCATAAACAAAAGGCAATTGACGCCGGGGCAGGCGACTGGCATGCACGTCATGCACAGGGTTCTTCAAGGCTGACCAGCCTTTACCATATAAACTGACAGGATGTTGAATTTGTTCCAGAATGTCACCTCGTCCGGGGCTGCGGTTGGCGACAAACACGATTTTGTTTGAGCGAGAGACGGCTTGTGGCCGAAAAAAATTGGTATCGACGGCCAACGGTAGATAACTGACAGGGACGGTATAGCCCTGTTGGCGCAAATCGGCCATAAAACCGGTATCCGTAACAAACACATGATCGACATGGTGTGAGAAGGCGGCCTCTTTTTGATTCAATCTGTCACCAATCCATACCGCCAATCTTGCGCGCGGGCATTCGGAGCGACACAGTGTGAACAGGTTTTCTGGCATGTATAACGCTGCGATGGCAACAAACAAAATGATGTCTGGCTGGAAGTGATGCAACATCTGCTCAAGATCCGTGCAAATCGAATCGGTAGCATCTCCGCGCCATCGCTTACTCCATTTATAACGCAATGATTGCCAGACACTATCACCATTCAACGAGAAATGTTTTACCGTACAACCGGATTCATGAAAAGCGGTGACAGTGCTTTCTACCCAATACACGATGCTGCGGGTTTTGCCGATAACGAGAATTTTGGGTGAACGGATCATGCTGTCTGCACCAGGTCTTGATACACGGCGAGCGTTTGTTGCTGCATACCAAGCAAGCTAAAGTCGGTTTGTGCGGGAACGGGGGGTGGTTGATTCAATAACGCTCGCACGCAAGCTTCCAGTGCGTTGATATCTCCCACCGGGGTCAATCCTTGCGGGTACCATTGACGCAAAATTTCGCCCGTTCCTCCGTGATCGTAACCAATGGCGGGTATGCCAAGGCTGAGCGCTTCCGGGATGGTTCGACCGAATGCCTCGGGTTTTTCTGATAAAGACAATACCAGACTTGATATTGACATTATTTCTTTTAAATCATTTCGATGACCAATCATACTAATGTTATTTATTAAACCGAGCGTGGCGATTTGTGCTTGCAATTCCTGTGCGAAGCGTGTTTTTTTGGCATCAACGTTGCCGATAATCAACCCATGCACCGGTAAGTTGCTTTTTACCAATCGCGCAATGAGTTGAATGAAATCCTGTTGTCCTTTCCAGCGCGTGATGCGGGCGGGCAGGGTGATGAGAAGCCGGTTCGACAAGGCAGGATACGTTTTCTGCCACTCGGTCATCCACGCGGCAGACGGCCGAAAATGGCGAGGGAATTCGATTGCATCGACGCCCCGATGGATAATCTGTACCCGTTCCATGTCGAGGTGAGGGTAATTTTGCGCCAGATAATCGTAGATGAAACTGGAGACGGCAATCACACGTTCACCCTTGGTCATGACGGCGCTGTAAGCGTTTACAGTGTAGGGACCATGCACGGAGGTAACCAGTCGCGGACGTTGTTGCTTCGGCATGCTGCGCCAGGCCAGATAACCTATCCATGCGGGCATGCGCGAGCGCAAATGCAGAATATCCACCTGCTGTTCACGCAAAAGCCGGCGCAATCGCGGTATCAACAGCAAGGTTTTGAGTGATTTTTTTCCTGCCGGCCAATCGATGTGCTCGCCACCTTCTGCCAATAGTTGTGGCAACATTCCGCCAGCAGACGACATCACCAGTGAGCGATGGCCTTGTTGCACCAGATAACGGCTGATTTCGAGCGTGCCGCGCTCGACACCGCCGGCATGCAAGGCGGGTAACAGTTGCAAAACTGTCAAGCGCCGCTTTGATTCATTGTCGTTCAAAACATACCTGTCAGGCGTGCGTTGCGTTCGCGTTCCAACGCCATGATATAACGTTGAATGGTCGCCAACGTTCCTGGTGCAAGTTGCTGGAACTGGCAGCCGAAACGGCGTTTTATCTTACCATTCAATAAAGTCAGGTCGAGGAAATTACGAATCTGTAGTGTGGCCAGAATATTCCCGCTATCGCCGAGATCAATCTGGCAATTCGTGTATTCATGCCCCAATTCCGTGCTCAAATATTTCATTTCATCCAGCAACGCCACACCGCCGCAACTGATATCGGCGAGCCTCAGTACATACGGCTCGGAAAAAATGGGAATGATACATTCGGCGGCCTGCGCAACAGGTGTGTTGACCCGAAAAAATTCGCGGCGTTGCAAACGGATCAAGCTGTCCGGAACGGGAAAACACAACGCGGGAAATCCGTCGTCATGACAACTGGATAATTTGGAAATGTTGAATAAAATCCGAACTTTTTCCAGGCTTGCTTCTGCCATGACATGACTGTTGGTGATAAACAGGTTGTTCACGGTTTCGTCTTGTGACGCATCCAGCATGACACGTTGATGCTTGTCGTCCACTTTCAACAAACGACTCAGAAAAGAACCCATGCCATTCTGTAATGACAGCGCGACAAAACCGCCTTCTTTGACGATGCCCTGCAACAAACGCAAAATTTCCCGTTTGTCATAAACCTGATACAGGTTTTGATCTTCGGTACCCAGTTCAAAAGTGGTGGTCTGGTTGATGACTGACATTTTCCATCACGACGGGAGAAGAGACGCGTAATTATAACGCAGTAGATTCCTGTTTGGCGCTACCAGAAAAATTTCCTCAACAAGTAAGTCTGTTGCAGACGATTTTGTGCCCACCG
>JAJYHV010000054.1:13634-34112 GCA_021790515.1 Pseudomonadota bacterium | reverse complement strand
AGTTTTTTTAGTTTTTGATAGTTTTTTCGTGCCTGATTACGTTGGGCGGGAGTCAGAGCGCTCCAGACGGTCAGGCGTTTCTGGAAGCGTTGTTGTTGTTCCGGTTTGAGTGCGGGGTATTTGGCGGCCAGCGCCAGCAGGCGTCGGCGCTGTAATGCGGACATGGTCGGCCACTCCTTTTGCACTGATGCCAGAATGGTTCGCTGCGCTGGCGTGAGTGCTTGCCAATTGGCAGACGGCTGACTTGCAAAGGCCAATCCGGACATGAACATCCAGACTGTCAGCATCAATCCGGGGATGAACAGACAGGGTTGGGTTAGTTTGACTCGCGATTTGACCATTGCTGGTTAAGATGGTTGTCGAGATAGGCCTTGACGGGAAGGTCGCCAGTCAACAATGCGGCATCGACGTCAGTCGTGTCGTCATTGGTGTTGGTAGTGGGGTTTTGCCACAGACCAAGAATAACCAGCAACAGGATGGTCAGCAGACTTACCATTGCGCCTGTGCGGTGCTGGCGCACCCAACCCGTCAGCGACAGGCCGTGCTGGGTATGCACGGTCTGCGCGTGGATGTCGTGCCGCGCGTGCGACAGCGCCAGCGTGCGCGCACGTTCCAGTTTGCGCGTGACGTCAGGGTGGAGCTGATTCAATCCACGGTCGAGACTGCTGGTGATTTTTCGGGCGAACTGTTCTTCATTCATCGCCGATTCCTGTTCCTTTTAACATGGTTGCCAAGGTATGTGTGGCTCGCGAACAGTGAGTTTTTACGCTGCCTTCAGAGCACCCCATGATCTTGGCCGTTTCCGCAATATCCATCTCTTCCCAATAACGCAGCAGGAAGGCTTCGCGTTGACGTGCAGGTAATTTTTTCAGTGCTGATTCAATCAATGCCAGATTTTTCTTGCTCGACAGAATATTGCCAGGGTCATTCGTCGCGTCAGTGGCCTGAACGTGCTCTAACGAATCATCGTCTTCCTGCGCGTCTGTTTCATGCGAGAAGAAAGACAGTGCGCTGACCCAAAAGTTGCGTACTTTTTGTCGCCGGTAATGGTCACGGATGGTGTTTTGCAGGATGCGCTGAAAGAGCATCGGCCATTCTGTTGCGGGAGAATCGGCGTATTTTTCCGCCAGTTTCATCATGCTGTCCTGCACGATATCCAGAGCGGCCTGATCATCGCGCACGGCGAACGCCGCCTGGCGGAAAGCCCGGCGTTCTATTTCCATCAGAAAACAGTCCAGCTTGTCTTGCTCGGTCACAGTTTGTTTTGGATTTTGTCGGACATTGAAGTTATTGTATGTGCAATGCCATGAAGCCGGTCGGGCTGAACCATTTTTCCATTGCGACGCCAAACCGCTTTTCCAGTTTGTCGCTCAAACCACTTTGCGGTGTATAGTCGACCACTTTTTTGGCATGAATGACGTTGCGTGCCACGTCGTCTACGCTGCCATAACCGTCAGCAAGTCCGAGCTGGATGCTTTTGGCGCCTGTCCAGATGAGTCCGCTGAACATGTCAGGCGTTTCTTTCAAACGCGAGCCGCGGCCATCGCGCACTGCCTGAATGAATTGCTGGTGAATTTCTTCCAGCATGGACTGTGCATAGGCAACTTGTTGTGGATTGAGTGGCGAAAACGGGTCGAGGAAGCCTTTATTGACGCCGGCGGTCAGTAGACGGCGTTCGACGCCCAGTTTATCCATGGTACCGGTAAAGCCAAAGCCATCCATCAATACGCCAATCGAACCAACCAGGCTGGCTTTATTGACATAGATTTTATCGGCAGCTGCCGCGACGTAATAACCGCCGGATGCGCAAATGTCATCGACGACAACATACAGAGGAATTTGTGGGTAGCGTTTGCGCAAGCGATGAATGGCGTCATAAATCTGCCCGGCCTGCACGGGGCTGCCGCCGGGGCTGTTGATACGCAGAATGACGCCTTGCGTGTCTTTGTCGTGAAAGGCGTCTTCCAATCCGGAGACGATGTCGTCAGCGTTGACCTGATTGCTGGCAATCGTGCCTTGCAGATTGACCAGCGCAGTATGTTTGCCGCCGACGGCAAGACTGCCATCGTCGAACCAGTTCGTGAGGGACAGAAGCGCAAAAGTCAGATAGGCGAAGCCGAGCAATTTGAAAAAAATACCCCATCGTCGTTTCAGGCGCTGTTCACGGATGGTTTCAAGCAATACTTTTTCGATGATTTGTCGATCCTGTTGATGGTCATGTTCGGTCATGTTGAGCTCCGGTCAAAGTATGCGTTTTGTCAGGTGTATGGTCGTCAAGCGTATTCAGTCAACCAGCGGGCGAGATCTGGAAAGTTGTCGGCCAGAAACATTGGCGAGTGGTTTTCCAGCGTTTCCCGACTATGCGCGCCATAGCTGACAGCAACGGCGGCGACATTGGCATTGCATGCCATTTCAAGGTCATGACTGGTGTCGCCTATCATCAGCGTGCGTTCCGCCGGTACCTGGCATACTTGCATTAATTCCAGCAGCATCGCGGGGTGGGGTTTGGAAAAGGTTTCTTCGGCACAACGCGTGGCATGAAACCAGTTGCGCAATCCGCTCTGATTCAGTGCGCGGTCGAGCCCCTGCCGATTTTTGCCGGTTGCAACCGCGAGCCAGTGACCAGCGGCATGCAGCGATGGCAGTGTGTCGCAAACACCATCGAACATGGTCAGTGTGTGATCCTGGCTCAGGAAACGTTCGCGATAACGGGCGGTTAGTGCCGGGTAGTCGTGCAAAGGCAGTTCGGGTTGCAGCACGGAAATGGCTTGTTGCAGCCCAAGCCCGATAATGTGGCGAGCGGCCGTTTCGCTGGGTATGGGCAGGTTGAGATCGGCACACGCGCCACGAATGGAATCAGCAATGATGGCGGTCGAATCCATCAGTGTGCCGTCCCAGTCGAAAACCAGCAAATCGAATTGTCTTGGTCGATTATTCTTCATGCTGCTTTTTGTCGGCATGGTTCAATTCGTCAATAAAGGTCTGTAATGGGTCAGGCAGTGGTGCCGATACGGAAAGTATCTCATCGCTGAGTGGATGGCGCAAATCCAGTTGCCTCGCGTGCAGAAACATACGCTTTAGTCCCTGTTTGATCAAGGTGCGGTTGAGTGAAAAATCACCATACTTGTCATCGCCTGCAATGGGAAATCCACTGTGCGCCAAGTGCACCCGGATCTGGTGTGTGCGGCCGGTTTTGAGTTCGGCTTCCAGCAGGGAAAACTCCGGCCAATGTTGCTGCAGGCGAAAAATGGTGTGTGCGGGTTTTCCTTCTGCCGCCACTTTGACTCGCCGTTCTCCCGCGTTGTCCAGATATTTATGCAAGGCAAAGGTGATATGTTGTACAGGGTGTTGCCAATTACCGTGCACCAGCGTCAGATAGCGCTTGCGAATCTGGCCGCCACGAAACATGTCGTGCAGTTTGACCAGTGCGCTGCGACGACGCGCCAGGATGAGCGCGCCGGAAGTTTCCCGATCCAGTCGGTGTGCCAGTTCCAGAAAATGGCAGTCGGGTAATTCAGTGCGCAGTTGTTCAATGACGCCAAAACTGACGCCACTGCCACCATGCACTGCCATACCGGCGGGCTTGTCAAGGATGATGATGGCATCATCTTGATACAGAATACGCGACAACAGGGATTTTTCGCGGGCGACGGTAATGGTTGGCGACGTGATTGTGGCAGCTTGCCTGACTGGTGGCAGGCGCACTTCATCGCCGAGGCAGAGTTTACGGGTGGCATCCGCTCTGCCCTTGTTGATGCGCACCTGTCCGGTGCGCAGCAAACGGTAAACGTGGCTTTTGGGCACGCCCTTGAGTCGGTGCAACAGAAAGTTGTCGATGCGCTGTCCTTCAGATTCGTGACCAATTGTGACGAACATGACAGATTCTTTGCGTAAATGATTCATTTTGCTTATACTGTCAACAGTTTTTGCAGTTGTGAACGACGCTTTCATGAATGACACATTTAAATGTGATGGATGGGTTGCTTTGTGTTGTAAAAGCGGAAGAATATCCCGGTTAATGTCGCTCACCGGAACGTGCACCAGAAGCTATGCGGACATTATACACTCCCAATATGTCTGGTGGCGAAAGTTGAGGTTTGTTCGCGGTTTTGCGAATGACTTGGCAAGCAGCGTCTGTCTGTTTATTGTAAGCGAGCGCGCGAAAACGCCACGAAATACCACGAAGCACTATTGAGCATTTTGAATCGCTTCACGCTGCCCGGCTCGCGTTGAGCGGACACGTGACCGGATCACGCGTAGTTTGTGCGCATTGAAGCGCCTGTGAATGGAGTGCATTGACAAGACCGCCAAGGATTGCGGTCGACGGATTATCGCCGATGGGTTACCGTTGACGAAGTTGCGTGCTGAATGTGAGACAGGACGGCATCGCCATGATGATGGATGACCTGACCCGTTTGTGCGCCCTTGATGTCGAATGGTGGTTATCGTGCCCGTCATGGCATCGGCCCATTCCGGTGCAGTGGTTTAAACCTGTGCCAGACGCGCGCAGGAGAAAAAATGAAACGAATGTTATTTAACGCAACACAGGCTGAAGAGTTGCGTGTTGCGATTGTGGATGGTCAGAAACTGATTGATCTGGATATCGAATCGGCGAGCAAGGAGCAAAGAAAAAGTAATATATACAAAGGAATAGTCACCCGTATCGAACCTGGGCTGGAAGCGGCATTCATTGATTATGGTAATGAACGACACGGTTTTCTGCCATTCAAGGAAGTGTCGCGCAGTTGTTTTGTAGAAGGTGCCGGGGAATCCGGTCGCCCGCGCATTCAGGATGCGTTGCGCGAAGGTCAGGAAATTGTCGTTCAGGTGGAAAAAGATGAGCGCGGCAACAAGGGGGCAGCGCTCACGACCTACGTCAGTCTGGCTGGACGCTATTTGGTGTTGATGCCCAATAATCCGCGAGGTGGTGGCGTTTCCCGGCGCATCGAAGGTGAAGATCGCAATGAATTGCGCGACATCATGGGGCAGCTCGATATTCCGGCTGGCATGAGCGTGATTGTGCGTACTGCCGGTATTGGGCGTGGCGTGGAAGAATTGCAGTGGGATTTGAATTATTTGTTGCAGTTGTGGACAGCCATTGATACCGCCGCCAGCAGTCAGAAAGGTGCTTTTCTGATTTATCAGGAAAGTAGTCTGGTCATTCGTGCGATTCGTGATTACTTTCAGCCGGATATCGGTGAAATCCTGATTGATACGGAAGCAGTGTATGAACAGGCGCGCCAGTTCATGAGTCACGTGATGCCAGGCAACGTCAACAAGGTCAAACCGTACCGCGATGATGTGCCGCTGTTTTCTCGTTTTCAGATTGAACATCAGATTGAGACCGCTTACTCCCGCGAGGTGAATCTGCCTTCCGGTGGAGCCATTGTGATTGATCACACTGAGGCACTGGTATCCGTTGATGTGAATTCGGCTCGATCTACGCGGGGTGCCGATATCGAGCAGACAGCATTCAACACCAATCTGGAGGCAGCAGAAGAAGTCGCGCGGCAATTGCGCCTGCGCGACTTGGGCGGGTTGGTGGTCATCGACTTTATCGATATGGAAAACCAGCGTAATCAGCGTGATGTGGAAAATCGTCTGCGCGATGCGTTACACCACGATCGCGCCCGCGTGCAGACAGGCAAAATTTCCAAATTCGGTTTGATGGAGTTGTCACGCCAGCGTTTACAACCTTCGTTGGGTGAATCCAGCCATCAACCTTGCCCGCGTTGTAGCGGAACAGGTTTTATTCGTGGCATTGAATCGACGGCGCTGCATATCCTGCGCATCATTCAGGAACAGGCCATGAAGGAAAATACCGGCGCCATCCATGTACAGATTCCGGTAGATGTGGCGACTTTTCTGCTCAATGAAAAGCGGGCGGATATTGTCGCTGTTGAGTCGCGTCTGAAGGTAAGTATTGTGTTGATACCGAATATTCATTTGGTGACACCACATTATAAAATCACCCGTCTGCGCCATGACGAACTTAATGCCCTCGACCAGAGCCTGTCGAGCTATCAGTTGGGCGAAACGGTGGAAGAAGTCCAGGCGGCAGTGGAACCGCGCAAAGAAGTTCGCGCTGTACAGCAAACGCCGGTCGTGCAGGGAATTACGCCGATCAACCCGGCGCCTGTCATGCCGGAGCGTGTTCTGGTGCGTGACAACATGAATTTGGCGACATCGTTGCATGATGCGGCCAAACCTGGTTTGATCCACCGGATTTTTGGCTGGCTGCAGCGTCTGGGCGAAGAAAAAACCGAAGAAAAAAATGTGGAAAAAACTGGCGGCGTATCAGCGGATGCTGTATCGGCGGGCAAACCTTCTGCCGATACATCTTCCGGGTATGCGACACGGGAATCCGTTCGATCTGCTGCACAGAGCGAGCGACGTCCGGCGCAGGAGTCGCGCGGTAAGCGGCAGGAAGGTGGTCGTGCTGAACGAACGCCTCGCCCCCCTCGCCAGCCGAGACCAGACCAGTCAGCAGTAGTGGAGCCTACGGAATCCGCTGCTGCTGTTGTGGGATCGGGTGGGGAGAAACCTCGTCCGGAAACCCGGAAACCACGACCACCTCGCCAACCAAGGCCTGCACCAACAGCGCAAGATGCCAGTCCCATTGTAAATGGTGGCGCTGCGAATGGTAGCGCTGTCATGAATAATTTGGCTGTAAATGGCGTTGCTGACATGCAGGAAGCGGGTACGCCGGGGGGGGCAACAGAACCGCGTCCACGCCGGGGTCGGCGTGGACGCCGTGATCGGCGTCCGGATCAGGTGCAAGCGGGCGCGTCAATGGAACAACAGACGGAACAGCAGGTGGAACAACTGACAGGAGACGGTCAAACAGGATTGTTTGTTGAACAATCGCCTCAGATTGAGGAAATGGTACCTGTTACCGTTGTGGTGCCTGCTGAGGCTGCGTTAACTGCTGAGGTTGCTCCGGTTGCCGAAACCGTTGTGCCGGAAGTTATCGCGACGGAGGTGGCAGAAAACGGATTGACAGAGGCCGTTTCTGTACCGGCATCCCCATTGGCAGTCGCGCAGGAGATGGCTACCCAGAACGTGATTGCCCAGAACGCGGCTGTTGCGCCATCACCGGAAAAGCCTGCGCCGAATCTGGAAAAACTATTGGCGGATTTGTTGGCGCCGTCCACGGAAGCTGGTGAGTTGCAGATGGTGGAGACGGCTGTCGTCACACAAGCGGTTGTGGAATCCGTACCAGAAGTGGTGACACCGCGTCCACCACGTCGCCGTGTGGTATCGCCCAAAGCGGATGAAACTGCCGAGCCGTTGGTGCAGATCGAGACGCAGTCCGATACATTATCCAGTGCGTCGTCCGTCGAGGTATCGCCGGCACCTTGAGGATGGCAACGTTTCATGGAGTCCGGTCAGCGATGAGATGTACAGCATCGCTGACCGGACGCTGGCTGATCCTGGAAGTGACAGAAGAAATGGCGCAGTTTGTCTGAACAACTTTTCGGTGGTTCCCTGAGTGGAGTCACTGCTGAATCTCACATTGCCTATATTTGTCATCCGTTTTTATTGCCTCATCACCTGCAATAACGCCTCTTCCATTTGTGCATTGACGGCATCAATATGGTTTGTGTCGGGTATATCCGTTCCGTCTGCCAGATCTGTAACGGTTTGCGCCATGGCACGATGATAATTTTCATGCAGAATATGCAACGGATGCCCATCGTGAAATTGCAAACGATTGATGTCATTGTGGATAGGGCAAAGCTGTGTGTTGCGTAAATGTTCAGCCGTCAACAAGCGAGGATTTTGCAGTAGCACAGCGCGTAACAGATGATGGAAGTGTGTTTGTTTGGCGTATAGTCCAAACAGCGTGATGGGATGCTGGCGGTGTTTGATGTCCGGCTCTCGCATCAGAAATTCACGCAATTGTGTCAATGGCATCGGGCGTGCAACGGCATAACCCTGAATCAGATTCACGCCCAGGACACTGACCGCATCGAGAATTTGCCCGGTTTCCACGCCTTCGACCACCAGATCCATTTTCTTGTTGATGGCCAAATCGAGTACAGATTCAATGAAATGAATGTCTTGAGGATTTTGTTCCAGAAAGCGGACGAAGTCTTGATCGAGCTTGATTTTGTCGATAGGCATTTCCTTGATGCGCAGCAGTGAGGAATACGCGCTGCCAACATCGTCGAGTGCCAGTTGGATACCCAGTTCTTTGAGTTCCATTAAGCGGGACAGACCGGTATCTCGCTCTTTGAATTCGCCCGTTTCCAGGATTTCCACGCAAATGCGTTCAGGTGCAATGTGGAATTGTTCAATCAACCCATGAATGCACGCACTGCAATTTTCTGACACGGCACGAGGGTCGATGTTGATGGAAACCCACAGTTGCCAACCCATGCCATCCAGTTCACTCAGGTCGTGTAGCGCCTGATGCATGACCTGCTTGCTCAGTTCAAACAGGTCACTGGTCTGCAATCGCGGTAAAAATTCTCCCGGCACCCACAATTTGCCCGTATTGTCTTGCAGACGTGCCAGCGCTTCGATGCCAACGATTTTTCGTTGCCGGTTGTCGAGAATGGGCTGATAGTGTACGACGAGCGCACTCTGTTGCAGTAATTGCTGAAAGGGGTTGCGGCGATGCGGGATGGTTTCGTTGTAGAATGCCCACGCCTGAACACGGTCGGCTTTATGGGTTTTGTTGGTATACAATGCCTGGTCGGCATGACGCAGCAAAATACCCGGTGCGCTGTTTTCGGCGCTGTCGTGCACGCGGATGCCTATGCTGACGCCGATTTGTGTCGGGGTGCCATTGGGTAGCAAAATCGGTTCGCGAATAGCATGATCCAGTTTTTCCATCAAGGTCGTCGTCGCTTCACGGTTTTGTCCATCGTCGATTAGCATGACAAACTCATCGCCACCCAGTCTGGCAACGAAATCGGTCTGACGAATATTGGCGAGCAGGCGTTGGCTGACGGTTTTCAGGACATGGTCGCCGGCTTCATGGCCAAATTTGTCGTTGACGAGTTTGAAACCATCCAGATCAAGAATGACGATGCTCAGCATGCGATGTTGGCGTTTGGTGCGCTGTAATGCTCTGTCGAAGGCTTCGTCAAAGGCGCGGCGGTTGGCAAGATTCGTTAGTGGGTCGAGCAGGGCTTGCCGGGATAACCGATTGTTGAGTCGATGGCGCTGGGTGACGTCAATCAGCGTCCAGAGAATCCGGCCATCGTCATTGTTTTGCGTGTCTGGTGTTGGCAATTTTTCGCCCGACATGTCGACATAAATCAGGCGGCCATCGATGCGGCGAAACGGCATCTCGCGTAACGCCCCGTGACCTTGACGTAAAATGCGCTCGACCAGACGACGGCCTTGCTCTTGCGCTTTCGGATTGGCGTAAAACTCAATGGCGCGATGTTTCGTCAAGTCTTCCGCCGTGTGTGCGCCGCACATGGTTATCAAGTGTTCGTTGACCCACTCAATGACGTTGCCCGGGTAACGGACGATGCTAACGCCAGTATTCAGGCCGTTCAGCAGGTTTTTATCGGGTTCGACGGGCATGCTTACTCTCCTGCTAACGCTTCCCATTGTTCCAGTGCTTGTTCTAGGGCCGATTCGGTTTCGGCAAGCGCGGTTTGCAGGGAGATGAGTTCGGGACTGTTGGTCTGGTATAGTTCGGGATCGTTCAATTTCTGGTTCAGCTTGGCTTGATGCTTTTCCAGTGCGGCGATATGCGCCATGAGTTGTTCCAGCGTGGCGACCGGTTTGCGTGTGGTGCGTGTGTTTGGATTGGCTGGTGGACGAGGGGATGGCTGGACAGTAACAGATTTTGGCGTTGGCAAATTGTTGTCAGTTGTTGGCCGTTGCTGTAGCCAGTCGGCATAGCCGCCGACGTATTCTTGCAGGCATCCGTTGCCTTCAAAAGCAATGACCTGGGTAACGATATTGTCCAGAAAGGTGCGGTCGTGGGAGACCAACAGCACGGTGCCGGCATAGTCCTGCAACAAGGTTTCCAGCAATTCGAGGGTGTCGATGTCCAGATCGTTGGTCGGTTCGTCCAGTATCAGCATATTGGCCGGGCGGGTGAACAGGCGTGCGAGTAATAACCGGTTGCGTTCGCCGCCGGATAAGGATTTGACCGGAGAGCGGGCGCGGGCAGGAGCAAACAGGAAATCTTCCAGATAACTGATGACATGTTTACGGATTCCGCCGATTTCTACATAATCGCCACCCTGGCTGATGACGTCGGCGACGGTTGCTTCTTCGTCAAGTTGGTCGCGGAACTGATCGAAATACGCGATGTTGAGCTGCGTACCAAGCCGGACGTGACCACTATCGGGCGCGATTTCGCCTAGTATCAGTTTGATGAGCGTGCTTTTCCCCGCCCCATTGGGGCCGATGAGTCCGATTCGGTCGTTGCGCTGAATCGTGGCGCTAAAGTCATTGATGATCAATTTGTCGCCAAAATTTTTGCTGACATGAGACAGTTCGGCCACCAGTTTTCCTGACCGTTGCCCGCTATCAACATTCATCTGAACCTGCCCTTGATGTTGGCGACGTTCACTACGCTGGATGCGCAGTTGTTCCAGTCGCCGCACGCGACCCTCATTGCGGGTACGGCGTGCTTCGACGCCTTTGCGTATCCAGACTTCTTCCTGAGCGAGAAATTTATCGAATTTTGCCTGTTCGGTGGCTTCAATGGCGAGTTGTTCGATTTTTAGTCGCTGATAATCGGCGAAATTGCCGCGAAATGTGCGTAATTTTCCGCGATCCAGTTCCAGAATCTGGTTGGCAACATTGTCCAGAAAGCGGCGATCATGGGTAATGACGACGACGCTACCGGAAAAACCGGTGATTAATTCCTCCAGCCATTCGATGCCGGCGATGTCGAGGTGGTTGGTGGGTTCGTCCAGCAACAACAGTTCTGGTTCGGTGACGAGCGCCCGTGCCAGTGCCAGCCGTTTTTTCATTCCGCCAGACAACAGGGAGACCGACATTTCGGCATCCAGATTCAGCCGGGCCAGCGTTTTTTCGACTCGCGCCTGGATTTGCCAGCCATTTTCCGCTTCCAGTTTGGCTTGCAGGTTGCCAATCTGGTTTAGCAGGCTGTCATGATCTGCCTGTGGATCAGACAGTTGGCGGGAGATGTCATGGTAGTCGAGCAACAATTGACGGACATCTCCCAATCCCTGCGCAACGGCTTCGAATACGTTGTGGGTATCGACCAATTCAGGTTCTTGCGCGACATATGCCAGACGTAAACCGGGTTGGCGCCAGATTTTGCCGTCGTCAGCTGATAAAGAGCCTGCCAGCAGTTTGAGCAAACTGGATTTCCCGGTGCCATTGCGACCGATGAGCCCGATTTTGCTGCCGGGTTCGATGACCCAATCCACGCCATCGAGCAGACTGACGTGACCGAAGGCCAGATGTATATTGTCCAGCGTCAGGATGGGCATGTTGCGAGCTCCGTGATGGCCAGATTGGCCAGTGCGTCAGCACGCTCATTGCCGGGATGTCCGGCATGACCCTTTACCCAATGCCAGGTAATCTGGTGCTGGGCGCTCAATGCATCCAGCCGTTGCCACAAGTCGACGTTTTTGACGGGTGCATTGCTGCTGCTGCGCCAGTTTTTGCGTTTCCAACCCGGCAACCATTCGCTGATTCCTTTGAGCACATATTGCGAATCCGCGTACAGTTCGATCTGACAGGGCTTGGTCAGGCTGTTCAGCGCCATGATGGCTGCCATCAGTTCCATGCGGTTGTTGGTGGTGTGTGCTTCGGCACCGTATAGTTCTTTGCGGTGCTCGCCGCTGATCAGCACGACTCCCCAACCGCCGACACCCGGATTGCCTTTGCAGGCGCCATCAGTGTAAATGGTTACAACCATTGATTTTTCAGTAATTTTCATAATATCTTTTTGGTGAGATGGTTTTCTGGTGAGGTGTTTTCTGCCTGGAGCGCGCGCGGGGCAGGGCGCAACGCAGGACGGACGGCAGCCGGTGCCTGTAACCAGCGTGGTGTAATCAGGTGCATGCCGTGAACACGTTTGATGGCGTGCAGGAAATAGACTCCGCCCAGAAAAGCGCGCTGCCCCCCCAATTTTTCCATCGCTTCAAACCACGGTACCCAACGGCGATGCGCGAGCGGTGGAACATAACAGCACTGCTGTTGTTCGGCCGTTTCGCAAGCCAGCAGTGACAACCAGTCGCGCAGACGAAACGGCGTGACAAAATCGGCCTGCCAGAGAAATTTTCCGCGCCGTTGTTTGTGCCAGTGATATAGTCCCCACAGGCTCCAAGGGTTAAACCCGCTCAACATCAAATGTCCTTCTGCAATCAGAACCCGTTCTGCCTCCCGTAGTATCTGGTGCGGAGCGACCGAAAATTCAAGGGTGTGCGGCAAGACCAGCAAATCGAGAGACTGACTGGCAAACGGCAAGTTTAACGGATCACCCTGTATATTACCAAATGGTGATATATCTAAACAGACCTGATGTCTGACACGACAGTTGCGCATGACCGGCCATTGTGGCAAACCGATCTGAACCGCATTGAAACCGAAGACATCGGCAATGGTTTCATCAAACCACGCCTGTTCGCGCTGACGCAAATAATCTCCCTCGCTGCTCATCAGCCAATTGGTAAAGGATGGGTAAACGGGCGTCATGGCTAAGGATATCATTCAGATGGCAACCTGATAATGCTATCATGCTGCCATGAACATATTATGGAAAATTTGCCCGCTCAAGGCGTTTCGCGACAATTATATCTGGGTCATCCATGGACAGCGCCACGCCGTGGTGGTTGATCCGGGAGATGCCGGTGTTGTGCAGGCGTTTTTGCGCGAGCATGAATTGACGCTGGCTGCTATTCTGGTGACGCACCATCATCATGATCATGTGGATGGTGTCATGGAACTGGTGCGGCATCAGACAGTCCCGGTGTTTGGCCCGGCGCTGGAAGCCATTCCTGGCGTGACCCATCCTGTGCGTGGTGGCGCGACGCTGCATCTGCCGGAATTGTCATTATCCTTGACGGTGCTGGATATTCCCGGTCACACGGCAGGACATGTGGCCTATGTCGGGCATGATGTTCTGTTTTGCGGGGATACGCTGTTTGGTTGCGGTTGCGGGCGTTTGTTTGAAGGGACGGCAGCGCAGATGTTCGATTCGCTGAACCGATTGGCTGCCCTGCCGACAGACACGAAAGTATATTGTGCGCATGAATATACGCTTGGTAATCTTGCCTTTGCCTTGACTGTCGAACCGGATAATGTGCTATTGCAGGCGCGGGCGCAACGGGATCGTGCCCGTGTTGGGCTGGGTGAACCAAGCTTACCTTCCACGTTGGCGCTGGAGATGGATACAAACCCGTTTTTGCGTTGTTATCACCCGGTTGTCCGGCAATATGCGGAACACGTATCCGGCAAAAAAATTGACACGGCAGTCGAAGTATTCAGTATACTTCGTCAGTTGAAGGATAGTTTTGGTTGAGTTTTGGCTGGTGCCTTGGGTGCCTTGATCGATGCGTGATTGATGTTGTTTCCTAATGCATTGATTGGTATAGGAAATAATGAAATCCTGATTCATTCTGTTTTTTTATCATTTTCGCGTACGCAGATTTCCAGTAAAATCAGACGGACGCATCGACGCTTTCACGGGAATTTTTCACGGGAATTATAAATCAGTAAGTTCTTGGTGGGGACAATTGGGGAAAGGTGGCTGACAGGATGACTGACGGAAGGGTGGGCGTGTTTGCGCTGCGCCGATGGCGTTTGTTATGTTGCATGGCTGGCCTGTTTCTGGCGATGACTGCAGTGACGGTCGTCAGGGCAGAGGGGGTGGGCACACCGCAACAAGCAAAAACTTTCGCAATATTTGCGTGTCCATTACCCGATGAGCCGGGTCTTGTTGCGTTCATGCACCAACAGCTTGCACCAAACGCGTCTGATACCGTTGCCGCAATGCAGAGTGGTGCGACGTCTTTACAAGTTGCGATAGCGGGGCCGTTCGCAGTAACCGGACAAGTGGCCGGACAAGTGACCGGACAAGTGACCGGACAAGCGGCTGCGTCGCCTGTTGTGCCCGACCAAAATGCATCCAATCTTCCTTCCATGGCAGATTCCGGTCTCAATCCGAACCCAAATCAGAATCTCGATCCGACCGATTCCGCAACCCATAGTCTGTGGGGACGTTTGCGCGCTGGCTTCGGTATGACGCATTCGGATAACCCGCGTATTGCGGCACAAATGGACTGGTTCGCCCGGCACCCTGACTATCTGGCGCGTACCGTGCAACGTAGTAAACGTTATCTTTATCATATTGTCAACGAAGTGCAAAAGCGCGGTATGCCAACGGAAATTGCTTTGTTGCCCATGATTGAAAGTGCGTATAACCCGATGGCTTATTCCACCAGTCATGCTGCCGGTATCTGGCAATTTTTGCCATCCACGGCCAAACACTTTGGTTTGCGCGAAACAGGCAATTATGACGGGCGTCTGGATGTGCTGGCCGCGACGGATGCTGCGCTGAATTACCTGAGTCGTCTGCATCAGCAATTTGGCTCGTGGGAATTGTCGTTGGCGGCCTATAACTGCGGTGAAGGGTGTGTGCAGCATGCCATTGCCAGGAATCAGGCGTTGGGTTTGCCGACGGATTACCAGAGCCTGCATCTGCCGCCGGAAACTCGTGATTATGTGCCAAAATTGCTGGCATTGAAGCGCATTGTGGCAAATCCGCAAAATGCAGGGGTGGATTTGGGTGATATTCCGGATCAGGCATACTTTACCACGGTGACGGTGGATAGGCCGATGGATGTGAGTTTGGCTGCAAAACTGGCGAATATGCCCGTCAAGGATTTTATTTCCCTGAATTCTGCCTGGGACAAACCGGTCATTCGTTCGGATACACCCGCGCAGTTGTTGTTACCTGTTGACAAAGCAGACACTTTTTCCAATAATTTGAATCAGTATGACAAACCGCTGGTGAGTTGGCATACCTGTCAGGCCGGGCGGGGGCAATCCGAGCGTTCGGTGGCAACGCATTGCCATGCCAGCGTTGCTGAGTTGAAAAAATACAATCACTTGCAGTTGGGACGTAAATCACGCTTTAAAACGGCACAGATGCTTTGGCTGCCTTCGGTTAAACTGCACAAATCCGGTTTGCTGGAAGTCGATTATCCTGTTGCCGGGAATTCCGGCAATCATACAGACAAAACTGTGCAGTCCCCAGATGATACGTCTGGCGCAAGCAAAACGGCCACCTCCCATAAAGCCCCGTCTCGCCACCCGGCAAAGGGCAGGCGGCATGCGGCGCCACACCATCCGCCGCACCACTCGGCACCGGCGCAGCATGGGAAATCACGCCACGTCAGCCGGCACCCCGTCAAGCAACACCATGGCAAGCAGCGCGTCGCCAAGCATAAAGCGCCACAATAAGTTGTCGGGAAACGTCATGCGTGCGGTCAAGATGAACGGAAAGAGATGAGCCTCCCGTGTTTGCGGGTAGTAACGAGGAAATTTGGGTCGCGTTTCAGCAGAATGTTGGCCGGCGCAATTGTTTCTCAACGAATTGGTAAGGCTGTCAGAAGATGGTCGGACTACCCTGCCTGCCGGATCGTTTTGTGATGGGTGCTTCGTTTTTTGGACTTGTCCCGGCCGCTGGTTGTGGTGCGCGCATGAATGCCCCATGTCCCAAGCAGTATCTGGACATCGCGGGTTATCCGATGATTTATCACGCCATACGTGGTCTGCTCGCCAGCGCACGGGTGCATGGCGTGTTCGTTGTCCTGGCTGCCAACGATGAGTGGTGGGATGGTTTTGACTGGCAGGATTTTGCTGGCCGGTTGACGGTATTGCGTTGCGGTGGGGCAACCAGAGCAGACAGTGTTGCCAATGGCTTGGCTGCCATGCCTGTTGCCGATGACGATTGGGTGCTGGTGCATGATGCTGCGCGTCCGGGTTTGACCGGTGCGTTGGTCGATACTTTGATTACGTCAGTCGAAAATGATTCTGTGGGCGGCTTATTGGCGATTCCTGTTGCGGATACGCTCAAGCGTGCAGCAGGATACCGGGTGGCGTCTACGCAATCGCGAGACGGCCTGTGGCAAGCGCAGACGCCGCAGATGTTCCGGCGTGGCCTGTTGTTGCACGCGCTGGACGGGCGACATCATGACATCCTTACGGATGAGGCCAGCGCCATCGAAGCATTGGGTATGTCGCCTTTGTTGGTGCCATCACGAAGCAGTAATTTTAAAGTCACGTTTGCGGAAGATCTGGCTTTGGCGCGCGCAATGTTTGCGCTACCTTCTACGCATGGTGATTGTTCGGGATGACACGAACAGTCGGGCTGCTCCAGAAATACAGTACATGACAGAATCCCATGACAGAATCCATTGGAGTTGTTTTGGGAAGTACTGATTTGTAGTTGGCGATCGCCGGCTTTTCGGGTATTGTTTGATTATTTTGGTAAGGTATTCGAAATTGAACATGCGGATTGGTCACGGGTTTGATGTGCATGCGCTGGTGGATGGGCGACCGCTGGTGATGGGAGGTGTGACCATTCCCTGGCCGCAAGGATTGGCGGGTCATTCGGATGCGGATGTGCTGTTGCATGCCATTTGCGATGCGTTGCTGGGTGCGGCGGGCCTGGGGGATATCGGTCGTCATTTTCCCGATTCGGACGCACGTTTTCACAATATCGACAGCCGTTTGTTGTTGCGGGAAGTGCGGGCAAAGGTTGCCTCGACTGGCTGGCAGGTCAACAATGTCGATTGCACCATTATTGCCCAGTCGCCGCGCATGTCGCCGCACATCGCCGTTATGCAATCCAATATCGCCAGTGATTTGGGTGTCATGCCGGATATGGTGAACGTGAAAGCGACAACCACAGAAAAATTGGGCTTTACCGGCCGTGGCGAGGGGATTGCCGCTGAAGCGGTCTGTCTGTTGTCGTCCATCGCGTGGGATAGGCCGCGATGAACGCTGTAGCAACGGAAGGCAGCAACCCGACCGGACGTGCTGTGTATATCGATGGCGCACCGTACCGGCGGCGTGCCTACGGCGCCAACCATCCACTGGCCATTCCTCGCGTATCCTTGACGACGGCGTTATTACATACTTATGGAGCCTTGGCACCGACGGAGATTATGTCGGCCCGCAAAGCAGCGGATGTCGAATTGGCCTGGTTTCATACATCCGCTTATATTGCCGCGTTCAAACGTGCCGAGGCGGTTGGTCGCGTCACTCAGGCGGTGCGTGAACGGCACCGTTTGGGGACACTGGAAAATCCTTATTTCGACCAGTTTTTTACTATTCCGGCGACGGCGACGGGTGCTTCGATTCAAGCGGCCGAGCAAGTACTGGCCGGAAAAATTGCGTTTAATCCTGCTGGTGGCATGCATCATGCCCGCCCGGATTATGCGCAGGGGTTCTGTTTTTTTAACGATGTGGTGCTGGCCATTCAGCGTTTGCGACGTGAAAATCTGCGAGTGTTGTATGTCGATCTCGATGCGCATCATGGCGATGGCGTTGAGGCGGCTTTTGCGGGTGACGAGCAGGTTTTCACCCTGTCTTTGCACATGGATACAGCCTATGCGTACCCGTTTGTCGGCGGGCAATTGCAGGATACGGTGGCGGGCTTCACCAGCATGAACATTCCATTGCCAAGAGACACCAACGACGCAGAATACCATTTGTTGTTCGATACGGTATGGATACCATTGTTGGCAAAATTTTGCCCGGATGCGATTGTCATGCAAACAGGTACAGACGTTATTTTTGCCGACCCGTTGGGCAAATTGCAAATGACGACGCAGGGGTTTCTGGCGGTGGTGGCGCGTATTGTCGACAGTGCGCCGCGCCATGTGAATGGAACCCCCTGTTTGCTGGCAACTGGCGGGGGCGGTTATCATCCTTTGGTGCTGGCGCGTGCATGGACGGGCGTCTGGGCGGTGTTGTCCGGGCGTGAATTGCCGGATGCCATGCCGGCAGCAGGAGAAAAGCTGCTGCGAGATGTCAATTGGGATCTCGATGAAGATGCCCCGTATTTCGAACAACTGTTCGCATCGCGACTTGATGCGGCGGAGCAGCAACCGGTCCGGGACGACGTTGTGCGTCTGGCCGAAGCATTGTTATATCACCCTTATATCGAGATTGCGTCATGAATGCTGAAACCTTGATACCCGGCCATGCCACCATGGCCGCCACCCGACAATATGTGCAGGATATGGCGCCGCATTGCCCCAAAGAACATTTCAGTGATTTTCTGAATGTGCATCTTCAATTGTCTTCGCTGGGCGTCGGTACTTTTCCGGGAGCGCCAACCGATGAGGTGAATGAGGCGTATGTCGAGATTGTGGCGCGCGCGTTGACGCATGGCATCAATGTCATCGACACGGGCGCCCATTATCGTTACGGGAAATCTGCCTTGGCTGTTGGCGCAGGGTTACGCCGGGCACTGGCAGCGGGCATCACGCGCGAACAGGTGTTTCTGGTTTCCAAAGGCGGATTCCTGAGCTTTCCGGAGGGAAAACCAGCCGATTTGTCCGCCTGGTTTGCGCAAGAAATCGTCGCTAAAGGCTTGGGGAAAAACGAAGATTTGACGCAGATGCATTGTATCAGTCCGGCTTATATTGCCTGGCAACTGGAAGTTTCCCGTCGCTTGATGGGCGTGGAAACGCTCGATGCTTTTCTGATTGACCAACCGGAAGTGCATATTCCGGCCATTGGTAAAGAAGCATTGAACAAAAAATTGCTGGCGGTGTTTGAAGTGTTGGAAAATGCCGTCAAGCTCGGACGTCTGCGCTATTATGGCATTACGACATTTCAGGGTTTTCGGGTAGAAACGGACAATCTGCTGTTTCAGTCCCTGACATCATTGCTCGGACTGGCAGAAAAGGCAGCACGAAAAGTGGGGCAGAGTGAGCAGGCAAAACATCATTTCAAGCTGGTGCAAATGCCCTTCAATCAGGTCATGCAGGAAGGATTTACCCGCTTTAGCCAGGCAACAGGACAAGATAATGTCGCCTCGACCATCCAGGCCGCCCATCAATTGGGCGTTTATCTGATGGCCAGTCACAGTTTGTTCAAAGGCAAATTGGCAACGGTGGCCGTCGATGCTGTATTGCAATCCATGCCATTGTTGGCGAACGATGCCCAACGTGCGATGCAGTTCAACCGTTCGACGCCGGGTGTCGGCACTTCGCTGGTCGGTGTCAGTACTCCCGCGCATCTGGATGACATGCTGACGGTCGCCGGACTCGCGCCGATGGAAAAAAACGCCTACCTGAAAATGTACGAGCGAACGGAAGATGCCTCATGACCCGATCTGTGCATGCCGAAGCCTGATTGAATGCCAACCCGGCCAGCATCACCTTGGCCTTGAGTGCCGGCGAATGAGTGCGTCTCATGCTCTTTGCCATTTTCTGCTCCATTTTCTGCCCTTTCGGGCATTGGGGCATTGGTATGACAGCAGGTTATTTATTTAGGGAACCACTGATTTATTCCCACATGGTCGCGACGGTGGTTTGGCGGGATGAAATGCAAGGCGCGACGCGCAGTCAAGGGTTATTCTCCCTTGGGTCAGTACCCAAGAAATAGCCTTGACAAGCGGCGCAACGCGACTCATGGCGGAGTAAATCAGTGGTTCCTTAGAAGACTGTTCAAATTTCCCGGACCACTTCTGTGGGAGGGGGAGGCCGTGAGATTTTCTCTTGTCCCGATTGGACATTTCGCGCTAATAGGTGACAATAGGCACACGCTCAGATATACTGCACGTATGAAACCATTTCGCTGGAATTCCGATAAGAACAAGGCGCTGAAAACTGAGCGTAACATTTCATTTGAAGTGATTGCACTTGCGATCGAAGCCGATGGTTTGCTGGATAAATTGCGTCACCCAAACGCGGAAAAATACCCCAATCAGTCCGGTCTTGTCGTGGCATTTGATAATTATGTTTACTTGGTACCTTACGTTGAAGAACCAGATCACTATTTTTTGAAAACGGTGATTCCAAGCAGAAAGGCTACCCGGGACTATTTGTTGAGGGACAACCCTGATGAAAAAACTTGACACATTTGAGCAAGAAGTTCTGGACGCCTACGAAAAGGGCGAATTCAAGTCCAGTAACCCTTCAAAAACAGAGCTGGCAAAATTCAAAGCTGCCGCTACAGCTACTTTCCTCAAGGATAAGCGGGTCAACATCCGCTTGTCCACACCAGATTTAATGGATATTCAAACCAGAGCTCTTGAAGAGGGTATGCCATACCAGACGCTGATCGCCAGCGTACTACACAAGTTCGTGTCTGGGCGATTTATAGAATTACCGTTAAATCCAACTCTACGCTCAGGCGAGACGCGCCAAAAGCGGCGCGCCCCTCAGGGAAGCGCTGATTAATTCCTCCACGAGGAGCAAAGCAGACTAAATTGCGATGATCGCGAGACGAACGACGAAGGTCGTAGCCGGGACTACGATGTCAAGGAGGTCGGCGAAGCGAGCG
>JAJYHV010000054.1:0-13523 GCA_021790515.1 Pseudomonadota bacterium | reverse complement strand
CGTCGCGACCATGTGGGAATAAATCAGTGGTTTCTTATGGCAATTCTTCCCTTTTCATGAAATATTCAGGACAAGAATGTCGGATAGATAAGTCTGTCGGCAGGACGGGTTTGTGCGATAGAATGTGCGCATGGTGAATATGCGTATTTTAGGCATCGACCCCGGGCTGCGCAGTACGGGTTTTGGTGTTATCGACTGGCATGATGGCATGTTGCGCTATGTCGCCAGTGGTTGCATCAAATCCGGTGATGGGGAGTTGCCGTTGCGGTTGAAGCGGATTTTTTCCGGCCTGACGGAAATCATCCATCAATTTCAGCCTGTTCAGGCGGCGGTTGAAAAAGTGTTCGTCAACATCAATCCGCAATCGACGTTGTCGTTGGGGCAAGCACGTGGGGCAGCCGTGTGCGCGGCAGTGATGTGTGATTTGGCGGTGGCTGAATATACTGCTTTACAGGTCAAGCAGGCGGTGGTGGGCAGCGGCCATGCCGATAAGATACAGGTGCAGGCCATGGTAATGCGTTTGCTGGGACTGTCTGCGGCACCAACGGCCGACGCGTCGGATGCGTTGGCCTGCGCGGTGTGTCATGCGCACGCGACACAAGGCGTGGCGGCGAATGTCTGGTTGGGGCGCCGGGTTCGGCACGGACGTATCGTGTGACACAAAGGCTGGTGATAAAAAGTTTGCGTGTCGGGTGGGTTTGAATGCTGTGTGACAAAGGAAATTCTGTGACAGGAAACGGGCAATGATAGGTAGAATCAGTGGTATTCTGCTGGAAAAAAATCCGCCGCAGATTGTGGTGACGGCAGGCGGCTTGGGGTATGAAATCGACGTGCCGATGAGTACCTTGTATCAATTGCCGGAGTTGGGACAGCCGGTGACGCTGTTTACGCATTTGGTGGTACGGGAAGATGCGCATCTGCTGTATGGTTTTGCATCATTGGATGAACGCGTGGCGTTTCGGCAACTGGTAAAAATTTCCGGCGTGGGGGCAAAACTGGCATTGGCAGTTTTGTCGGGCATGGAAACGGGCGAGCTTGCCCAGGTCATTGCCAGGCAGGATGTTGCACGGCTGGTGCGTATTCCAGGCATCGGGCGCAAGACTGCTGAACGTTTGCTGCTGGAATTGCGGGGAAAAATGCAGGACACCGCATCGATGGTGGCGAGCCATGTTGTGCGCAATACGGTGGATGAAGTGGTCGAAGCCCTGTTGGCTCTGGGTTACAACGAGCGTGAAGCAGGTGCCGCAGTGCGTGGTCTTGTTGCGGGAGTGGCGGTGGAAGACGGCATTCGTGCGGCATTGAAATGGTTGGCGCAGGCATGATGCAGACGCGGTATACATCATGATAGAAATTGATCGCATTGTGGCGCCAGGGCAGCAAAGCTTCACGGAAGATCAGGTGGAGCGGGCTTTGCGACCAAGGCAACTCGCTGATTATGTCGGGCAGGAAAAGGCGCGTGGCCAGTTGTCGATTTTTATCGAAGCGGCGCGCAAGCGTGGCGAAGCGCTTGACCACGTGTTGTTGTTCGGGCCGCCCGGTTTGGGAAAAACCACGCTGGCGCATATTGTGGCGCGTGAAATGGGTGTCAATCTGCGCCAGACATCGGGTCCTGTGCTGGAGCGGGCAGGTGATCTGGCAGCGTTGCTTACCAATTTGCAACCGAATGACGTGTTGTTTATCGACGAAATTCACCGATTGAGCCCGGTAGTGGAGGAAATGCTGTATCCGGCACTGGAAGATTTTCAGCTTGATATCATGATTGGCGAGGGGCCATCGGCGCGTTCGGTAAAGCTGGATTTGCCGCCGTTTACGCTGGTAGGAGCGACGACACGCGCCGGTATGCTGACCAATCCGCTGTTGGATCGTTTTGGCATTGTGGCGCGGTTGGAATTTTATTCTCCGCAGGAATTGATGCGCATCGTGCAGCGCTCAGCGCAGTTGTTGAACATGCACATTGCTGATGATGGTGCGCTGGAAATTGCTCGCCGTTCGCGTGGTACGCCTCGCATTGCCAACCGGTTGTTGCGTCGCGTGCGCGATTATGCCGAGGTGCGCGCCGACGGTCGGGTGACGTCGGCGGTAGCCGATGCAGCGTTATTGATGCTGGATGTCGATGTGGCCGGACTGGATGTGATGGATCGCAAATTGCTGTCTGCTGTTTTGGAGCGTTTTTCCGGCGGGCCGGTTGGCCTGGATAGTCTGGCTGCCGCGATTGGTGAAGCGCGGGACACCATTGAAGATGTGCTGGAGCCATATCTCATTCAGCAGGGCTATTTGCAACGCACACCACGTGGCAGACTGGCGACAGCGGCAGCGTGGCAGCATTTTGGCTTGACCCGTCCGGCTGACTTGTGGCAGGAAGGTGATTTGTCGTGACAGGTGGGCAGAGTTTTGTCTGGCGGATACGGGTATATTTTGAAGATACCGACTCGGCGGGTGTGGTATATCACGCCAATCATCTCAAATTCATGGAGCGCGCGCGAACGGAGTGGTTACGTATGCTCGGTGTCGGGCAGGGTGAACTTTCAGATACCGAGGGTGTCCAGTTTGTCGTGCGTGAGGCGCGACTGCGTTTGCGTCAACCGGCGCGTTATGATGACGAGTTGGAAATCATCAGCAGAATGGTGTTGTTGCGCCCCATGCGTATGCGGTTTACGCAACAAGTGCGCTGTAGGGAGTTGTTACTGGTGGAGGGTGATGTGGATGTGGTGTGCGTTGATAAAATGACATTTAAACCGGTGGGCATACCTGATAAAATCAGCACGATTTTACGGCAGCAGTTGCCGGGTGATTTGTTGAAAGATTGGCAATAAAGTGTCGTGGAAATATGATGGCGAGACGGTGTTCAGAGCGATTGCTTTGAAACCATTTTGTCTGTTGATGATAATCATCTGATTTTATGAAGAAGTGAACGCGCACGTGGATATTGGAATTGTACAAGATACATCGATGTTATCGTTGGTGGCGGATGCCAGTCTGCCTGTCAAATTAGTGATGGGGTTGTTGTTGCTTGTATCGCTGGTGTCGTGGTGGCATATTTTTGTCAAGCTGTTTACCTTATGGCGGGCAAAATCACGCGCGACGGAATTTGAACAAGAATTCTGGAATGGCGCGGAAATGAACCGTCTGGCGCAAAAAATCGCTGAAAGTGGTGGTCATGGCGGCGAGATGGGGCATATTTTTGAAGCAGGTTTTCGTGAATATACCAAACTGAAAAATCAGGGTATCGACCCGGTCGATATGGTCGCCAGTGCACGGCGTGCCATGCGGGCCAGCTTTCAGCGCGAGCTCGATGCGCTGGAAGAAAACATGTCCTATCTGGCGACGGTAGGCTCGGTAAGTCCCTATGTCGGCTTGTTTGGCACGGTATGGGGCATCATGAGTGCATTCCGTAATCTTGCCAATGTCGGGCAGGCGACGCTCGCCAATGTTGCGCCGGGTATTGCCGAGGCGCTGGTCGCTACGGCAATGGGCTTGTTTGCTGCGATTCCGGCGGTCGTTGCTTATAACCATTACGCTCGCGATATTGATCAACTGGCAAATCGCTTCGAGAGTTTCATGGAAGACTTTTCCAATATTCTGCAACGGCAGGCCATTAAACGATGAGCGGGCGACGTCAGCGCAGGTTGGTAGCGCAAATCAATGTCGTGCCGTACATCGACGTGATGATGGTGCTGCTTGTTATTTTTATGGTGACAGCGCCCATGATTACGCCCGGGCAAGTGGATTTGCCCAGTGTTGCCAAAGTGCACGATATGTCGATGTTGCCGGTCAAAGTGACGGTGCACGTCGATGGGCATGTGAGCGTGCGGGATACCAGTCATAGTGCGCATGATCAGGACATGAGCGACAGTGAACTGACAGACTGGATAGCGCAAAAGCAGGCGGCCGATCCAGATCAGGCGGTCGTCATTGCCGCAGATAAAAACGTACGTTACGAAGCTGTGATGCGGGTGATGAGTATCATGCAACGTGCGCATGTCAAAAAACTGGGCTTGTTGGCTGTGTCGGAGTCGCAGCATTGAGTTATCACCCATCTTTACGCAGTGAACTCCCTTTGCCGTGGTCAGCACGTACCTTGGCGGGTATGCTGGCCATTGTGGTGCATGTTCTGTTTTTTATTGTGCTGGTGCTGAGTGTGAATTGGCACAGCGAAGATACGGCGCCCGTTGCGGTAGAGATGTGGTCACCTTCCACGTTGCGGGCGTCAATGGCCGGCGCAGCGCCGCCGACACCATTATCTCCCGCGCCGCAACCCGTCGCACCGCAACCTGCACCAATCCCGCCATCACCGCCCCAACCTGAACCGCCCGCTCCGTCCCGGCAGGAGCTCGCACCAACCCCCAATCCTGACATCGCTCTGGCGCAAGCGCGTGCCAAAGCAAAACAGGAAAAAGCGACACAGTTGGCCAACGAGGCGCGGCAGGAAAAACTGAAAAAACAGCAACAGGAGAAACAGCAACAAGAGAAACAGCAACAAGAGAAACAACAGCAGGAGAAGCAGCTTGAACTGAAGCAGCAGGCGGCAGTAAAACAGGCGCAGTTGAAACAGCAGCGTGTGGTGGCATTGCAGAAGATGTTGGCGCAGCAGACGCAATCGGAGTTTCGCTCTCAGTCAGCATCGGCCTTGACGGGCGTGCGACAACAATTGGCTGCCGGACAGAAAGCCAGTCTCAACGCACGGTTGTTGGCAGAATACCAGAATCGCATCCGGTCGAAGATTCGTAGCCGGATTATTTTGCCGGAAAGTTTGTCTGGCAACCCCAAAGCCATTTTTGAGGTAAAAGTGCTCTCGACAGGTGAAGTGGTCGATGTGCAATTGGTGCATTCGAGCGGGCAACCGGCGTATGATGATGCGGTACAACGCGCCATCATCAAGGCTTCGCCGTTGCCCATGCCAGCAGATACAGATCTGGCAAGCCAGTTCCGCGATCTGCGGCTGGATTTTTCACCCAGTGATCAGAAGTGACAGTATCGTGTGGGAGATGGGGCAATTGAAGAGGAGACAGGTTTGATTTCAGGTTGGCGGGTTGGATTGTTGATATTGGGGTGTGGCGCTTCGTGGCTGGCGCAAGCGGCGATGACGATTGATATTACCGGCGGCGAAGCGACAAAAATTCCGGTGGCGATTTCGCCTTTTGAAGGGGCCGGATCACAATACCGGGTGGTGACGGATGTTGTTGCGGCAGATCTGTTGCGTAGCGGCGAATTGAGTCTGGTAGATATCAGTGATTTGAATCCGCCATTGGTTGAACCGACCGATGCGCGGTTCGGTATCGCCAGACAGCGTGGTGCCGAGGCAGTGGTGCTGGGCAAGATTGCGCCGGAAAACGATCGTGAAGTGGATGTGCGGTTCCGTTTGATGGATGCCGTGCAGCAGACCCAGATGGCCGGGTATAGTTATACGGCCAATGTCAGTCAATTGCGCACCATTGCGCACAAGATCGCCGATGTGGTGTATCAGAAACTGACCGGCGTGCCGGGAATTTTTTCCACCCACATTGCTTACATCATGCAGACCGGATCGGTATATCGTTTGCAAGTCGCTGATTCTGACGGACAGGATGCGCAGACGGTCCTGAAATCTGACGAGCCGTTGATGTCGCCGGCCTGGAGTCCGGATGGCAGCAAGATGGCCTATGTGTCGTTTGAAAAAGGGCATGCTGTGGTATATGAGCAGTCGATGGCAACAGGCAAGCGTTTTGTACTGGCCGGTTTCCACGGCAGCAACAGCGCTCCGGCCTGGAGTCCGGACGGATCGAAAATCGCATTGGTGCTGACCCGTGACGGGGGGTCGCAGGTTTACGTCGTGAGGGCAGATGGGTCAGGGTTGACCAGATTGACATCCGGTGGTGCGATTAATACTGAACCCAATTGGAGTCCGGATGGCAATACCTTGCTGTTTACATCGGATCGTGATGGCTCGCCGCAGATTTATTCCATGCCGTCAACAGGTGGACAGCCAACGCGATTGACGTTTGATGGCAAGTATAATGTTTCGCCGCACTGGAGCCCGGATGGCAAAAGCTTTGCATTTGTGACGCGTGATGAGGGGCAGTTTCACATTGCGGTCATGGATGTCGCCAGTGGACAGGTGCAAGTGCTGACAAATGGCGATAATGATGAATCTCCCAGTTTCGCGCCGAACGGTAAAATGATACTCTATGCTACGCAAATGGGGGATAATGGCGACTTGGCCGTGGTGACGTCTGATGGACAAACCCACGAACAACTTGTCAATACTGAAGGTTATATGGAAGAACCTGTTTGGGGACGTTGATTTTTTTGTTGTTTTTTTAGGAGAGTACAAAATGAGAAATTCGTTGCTGGTTTTGTTAATTGCAGGGGTACTGGCCGGTTGTTCGAGTGAAGCGACCAAACCGGATAATTCGCAGGCAGATGCCGCTCGTCTGGCTGCTGAAAAAGCTGCTGCCGAGAAGGCTGCTGCCGATAAAGCTGCTGCCGAAGCTGCTGCGCGCGCGCAACAGCAAGTGACTGCCCAGCCGATCAATCCGTTGAATGATCCAAACAGCATTCTGGCACAACGTAGTGTGTATTTCGCGTTTGATAAATCAAACATCACCAGCGAATATCAACCTATGCTGCAAGCCCACGCTGCTTACCTGGTAGCACATACAAACGCCAAGGTGCAACTGCAAGGCAATTGCGACAATCGTGGCAGCGTGGAATACAACCTGGCGTTGGGCCAACGTCGTGCTGATTCGGTAAAAAATGCATTGCACTTGCTGAATGTACCAGATGCGCAAATGTCCACGATCAGCTATGGCAAGGAAAAGCCACGTGCCTTGGGTAACAATGAAGCGGCTTGGGCGCAAAATCGTCGTACTGATATTGTGTATCAAAGCGAGTAAATACGATGACAAGGCAGCTTGTTGCGCGTTGGCTGGTGCGCGCCGTTTGTGTTGGTGGTGCGCTGTTTGCACTGGCGCCGCCAGTGCAGGCGATGGACGATGCCACAGCCGCTCAACTTGCTGCTTTGCAGCAGCAGGTTGACGCGCTGAATCAGCGTTTGTCCGCGGCGCAATCGCAACAGGCTTCCCCGATTTTGACCTTGCAATCGCAGATTGATGATCTGAAAAGTGATCTGGAAAAGTTGCGTGGCAGGCTGGATGAACAGGCGCACGAGCTGTCTGTGGCCGAAAAACGCCAGACCGATCTGTATCAGGATCTGGATTCGCGTTTGCGCGCGCTGACGCAGAACGGTACGTCAGGCACGCCAGGTGTATCGTCTGGCGGCGGAGCGGCAAATGGCGCCGGTGTATCTGCCAACGATGCCTCGGGTAACGATGCGTCGGGCAATGGTGCAGATGCCGGGAACGGTTCGCAGAATGCGATGACTGTACCTGCTGGTGGCGATGCCGTGGCACGAGACTACCAGATGGCATTGTCCCAGTTTAAACAGGGCGATTACAAGGGCGCGATTGGCAGTTTTCAAAAATTCGTCAAGGCAAACCCTCATGACGAGCGTGCTTCCAGTGCGCAATACTGGATTGGCAATGCTTATTTTTCACTCAAGGATTTCAAAAGCGCTGCAGCGGCGCAGCAAAGGTTGATGGCGGCCTACCCGCATTCGCCCAAGGTGCCGGATGCCATGCTCAATCTGTCGAGTGCCCAGGTAGAGATGGGTAATCTCGATGCGGCGCAAGCGACATTGAAAAAACTGGTCAGGAAATTCCCGGACACACCAGCCGCACAATTGGGCAGAAAACGCCTGCAACTGTTAGAGTCGAATTGAGTGTCAAACGAAGCAACGTTACGGGTTAGCGAGATTTTCCATTCCCTGCAAGGCGAAACCAGTCGGGCGGGTTTGCCCACGGTGTTTGTTCGCTTGACAGGTTGCCCGGCGCGTTGTGTGTATTGTGATACCGCGTATGCCTTTCAGGGGGGACATCGGTTGACGATAGCCGATATTCTGGCGCAACTGGCTCCATTTTCGACGCCGTATGTCACCTTGACTGGCGGTGAACCCTTGGCGCAACGCGAGGCTTTATCATTGCTGACCGCGATGTGTGACGCCGGTTATGATGTATCACTGGAAACCGGTGGCATGCTGGATATTTCAGCGGTCGATATCCGTGTATCGCGCATCGTGGACATCAAAACGCCGGGCTCCGGTGAAATGGCAAAAAATCATTGGGAAAATCTGGCGCAATTGACGGAGCGGGACGAAGTCAAATTTGTGATTACCAGTGAAGAAGATTACTGTTGGTCGCGCGAATTGATACGGGAGCATCGTTTGGCTGCGCGGTGCCCGATTCTGTTTTCCCCCGTGCATGGCAGCAATGCCACGGAGATGGCCGAATGGATTTTGCGTGATCGCTTGCCCGTACGCTTGCAAATACAGTTGCACAAGATTCTGTGGGGCGAAGCCAAAGGTCATTGAGGGTGGGGATGGCGGTAGAGGATGTCATGATGGAACGGCACGCGGTAATATTATTGTCAGGCGGACTGGATTCGGCCACAGTACTGGCCGAAGCGCGACAAGCCGGCTTTGTCTGCCACGCCCTGAGTTTTGATTATGGGCAGCGTCATCGGGCAGAAATCGTTGCCAGCCAACGGGTTGCCAACGCGCTTGGCGCGTTCGAGCATCGAATTTTTACGCTGGACTTATCGTTGTTTGGCGGTTCTGCGCTGACTGATCCTCGTATCGCCGTGCCAGAAGCAGCCTCATCGGGTATTCCCGTGACATACGTTCCTGCGCGTAACACCATCATGCTGTCGATTGCGCTCGCCTGGGCGGAAGTCTTGACGAGTCAGGATATTTTCATTGGCGTCAATGCGGTGGATTATTCCGGCTATCCGGATTGTCGCCCGGAGTATATCGCTGCTTTTACCCGCATGGCCAATCTGGCGACCAAGGCGGGTGTGGAGGGGCATGAATGGTGCCTTCATGCGCCATTACAGACGCTTTCCAAAGCCGATATCATCCGGCGTGGCATGGCGCTGGGTGTGAATTATGCCGATACCGTTTCCTGCTATCAGGCGGATGAGGACGGGCGGGCGTGCGGGATGTGCGATGCATGTCGCTTGCGCAGGCAGGGGTTCATCGAGGCCGGCGTGGCAGATCCGACCCGATACCGTTCAGCGAGCCACTGATTGATTCTTGTCTGACCGTGGTGGTCTGGCAGGATAAACCGATGGTTCATCGGGTAATCGGCATGAATTGGTAATGCTGTCATAAAACCGACCTCGATTCAGGTTACAATGACGGCTTTGTTATAGACTGGAGTGGTTATGAGTGAGCAGGAAGCGCAAGCCGTATTTGCCATCGAAAAATTGTATATTAAAGACGTGTCGGTAGAAGTGCCGAATGCACCGCAGATTTTTTTGGAGCGCAATGCGCCGGAAATCGGTGTGCAGTTGACCACGCAGAGCGCCCCGATTAGTGATGGCGTGTTTGAGACCATTATCAAGGCAACGGTTACCGCCAAACTGGGCGAAACGGTGATGTTTCTGGTTGAAGCAGCGCAGGCCGGTATTTTTCGTATCACCGGTGTTCCTGATGATCAAATTGAACCGGTGTTAGGCATTGCTTGTCCCAACATCGTGTTTCCTTATTTGCGTGAAACGGTGTCTGATCTGGTCAGTCGCGCCGGTTTTCCGCCAGTGCTGTTGAATCCAGTGAATTTTGAGGCGATGTATATGCAGCAAAAACAGTCGAGTACAGGCGCAAGTCATTGATTTCAACCATGCGTATCCATTTTTTGCGTACGTTGTCTGCCATGATGTTGTTTGGTCTGGCAGGAACTGCCCATGCACTGGATTTTCGTTCGGTGGGAGATGCCCAGGCCGCGTTGTACGCGACGCCATCGGACAAGGCAAAGCCTCGCTTTGTGGTCAACCGGCAGTATCCGTTTGAAGTGGTGGAAATCAGCGGAGATTGGGCGCATGTTCGCGATTTGACCGGCATGATGGCGTGGATAAAGCTGGCGCATCTGGTGCCAGTACACACTGTCGTCATGCGCTCTGCTGCTGAGGCTTACGTCAATGCTGACGGAGCGTCGCCTGTGTGTGCGCATATCGCGGCAGGCGTGATTCTGGTTTGGCTGGCCGATGCGGGAGATTGGGTCAAGGTTCGTTTGCCAGATAAACGGGTGGCATTCGTACGGTTGAATCTGGTATGGGGCGATTGAAGATTGCTGTTTTGGGCGCGGGTGCCTGGGGCACGGCGCTTGCTGTGCAGTTTTCTCATCGTCACTCGGTTTGTCTGTGGGCGCGAGACGCGGTGCAGGTCGAGCGAATGCGTCGCGAGCACGAGAACCTGCGGTACCTGCCGGGAATCGTGTTGCCGGATATTTTGCAGATCAGTCATGAACTCGATGTTTGTCTTGCCGGCGTAGACGTGATTTTGATTGCGACGCCAGTGGCCGTGCTGCGTGATATGCTGACGCATGTTGCGCAGACAATCGAAAATATTCCGGTTGTGTGGGTTTGTAAAGGGTTTGAGGCTGGCAGCATGCTGTTGCCGCATCAGGTTGCGGCATCTGTTTTGAATCCCGCCGTGCCACGTGGTGTATTGTCTGGCCCCAGTTTTGCCGCCGAAGTCGCGCGGGGATTACCCACCGCGTTGACGTTGGCGAGCGCTGATGGGTCGATGCGTCATCTGGCACAGGATTTTCATCATCATCATTTGCGGGTATATACCAGCACAGATGTGATGGGCGTTGAAATTGGCGGGGCAATCAAAAACGTCATGGCAATTGCGGCGGGTATTTCGGATGGATTGGTGTTGGGGCACAACGCTCGTGCGGCATTGATTGCGCGGGGTTTGGCTGAAATCAGCCGCCTTGGGCAGGCCATGGGTGGCCGGGCTGAAACGTTCATGGGATTGACTGGTATGGGAGATTTGATTCTCACCGCGACCAGTGATCAGTCGCGTAATCGCCAAGTCGGTTTACGGTTGGCGCGTGGGGAAAAATTGCCGGCGATTTTACGTGAACTGGGACATGTTGCCGAAGGGGTAGGGGCGGCGCGTGAAGTGGCGCGACTTGCATTGACCTGGCGGGTAGACATGCCCATCGTACAGGCAGTGCATCGCATCCTTTATCACGATGTTTCCCCTTTGCTGGCGGTGGCCGATTTGCTCAATCGTGAGCCACACGCGGAAGTGCATCTTTGATAGATCTCTCTGATAGAGAAGACTCAATAAAGGCTGATAAAGAGATAAGCAAGGTATAACGCACCGTTGCCCCACAGTTGCCATACCTTCAGTTTGCCACGGGCGATGCACAGGCGTAACCAGCCAGCGCCGAGTAGCGTGATGGCGACGCTGGCGAGCGTGCCGGGTTGCGCCTGCCAGTCAGTGGCAAGCATGCCGATGGCGGGCAGCAAGGTCCCCTGAAATACCAGTGCACCGGTGATGTTGCCAAACGCCAGCGTATCTTTCTGTCGTCGTACCCACAAGATACTGTTGATTTTCTCTGGCAGTTCTGTCGCAACGGGTACCAGCAACAGCGCTAGCAATAACGGCGGAATGCCGAGTTGTGGTGCAATGGTGTGAATGCCGGCAATAAAACCTTTGGCACTTAGAATCAGCAGGCCAAGTCCTGCCATGAGTTGCGCCATGATAAGCCACCAGGTCAGCGCGAGTCCATCACGTTGAAAATGCAGCGGGTTTCTTGCCTCGGTACCATGACCACTCGCCACGAGCTTTGCGGAAGCGCGCAAGGTGAGCAGAATGTGTATGAAATACATCAGCAGCAGAGTAAAGGCAACGGCGATGCGCGCGGTTGGCATGTCACGCGGCAGGAATAGCGCGAGGGAAGCGAGGCTGAAAGCGAGTAAAAAGGTATTCAAATCGCGTGTGAAGCCGGTTTCTTCTGCATGAAATATACCGTGAGCGCCTCGTTTACGCAGACTCACCCATCCAAGCAGCGAAATGGAGAGTGTGGACAGCATCATTGGCGCGCCTAATATGGCGCCAGTGCCGATTTCGCGGTTGGCGGCATCGCCACCGGCGAACGCCAACAGAGGCACTAACGTTTCCGGCAGGGCGGTGCCGATGGCGGCAAACAGCGATCCGGTGACACCCTCCGAAATGTGCAGGCGCTCGCCGAGGTGTTCCAGCGCATTGACGAAAATTTCTGCGGCCAGCAGAATGAATAACAGCGCCAGGACAAGTTCAGGCCAAGCCACTAATCTCACTCCGATCAGTTGGCGCCTGTTCGTGATTGTTGTGATGGTGTTGTTCGAATTGCAGGATAAGTCGACAATCTGTGCCAATCTGGCGTATATCGGTTATCGTCCCGTGTTGCGCTTGCGCGAGGCTGGTCAGTTCAGGCAAGGTGAACAGACTGCGTGCATGGTTGCCCAGGATCGTGGGCGCGATATAGGCGATCCATTCATCGACGAGTTGTTGTGTCAGGAAGGCGCCGTTCAATGTGGCGCCAGCTTCGACCATGACTTCGTTGATGCTGCGTTGCGCCAGCAACGTGAGCAGGCGTGACAGATCAATCTGTTGCTTATCGTTAGGTAACAGCAGGATTTCTGCGCCGCGCGATTTCAGCGCTGCGGCGCGGTCAGCGATATATGTTGCGCAGACAATCAGCGTGCCCGGTGTGTCAAGAATGTTGGCTTGCGGTGGTGTGCGTAATTGGCTGTCGAGCACGATGCGCCACGGTTGGCGCGGCGCGTCGATGTCACGCACGGTCAGGCGCGGATTGTCTGCCAGCACGGTGCCGATACCGGTCAACATGGCGCAGGAGCGCGCCCGCCATGCATGAACATCTTGTCGCGCTGCTGTGCCGGTTATCCACTGGCTGACGCCGTTGTTGAGCGCAGTGCGGCCGTCCAGTGACGCGGCGGTTTTGATGCGTAGCCAGGGCAAGTTGTAGCGCATGCGTTTGATAAAACCCGGATTGAGGCGGTGCGCTTCGGTTTCCAGCAAACCGCACTCGACCATGACGCCTGCGCTGGCGAGTCGCGCCAACCCTTGGCCGGACACCAGTGGGTTTGGGTCCTGCATGGCAGCGACAACACGCTGTATGCCTGCTTGCACCAATGCATCGGCACAGGGCGGTGTACGACCGTGGTGACTGCAAGGTTCCAGCGTGACATAGGCTGTCGCCCCTTTTGTCTGTGTGCCGGCCATACGTAGCGCCAGTACTTCAGCGTGTGGTTCGCCAGCGCGCTGGTGCCAGCCTGTGCCAACAATCTTGCCGTCACGCACCAGCACGCAACCGACACGGGGGTTGGGCGTGGTGGTGTACAACCCGCGCTCTGCCAGTTGCAGGGCAAGCGTCATGTGGGCGATGTCGGCGGTAGTCCAGAGAGGAGTGGTGGTCACGAATCCAGATCTTTGATGGCGTGGCGAAAATCGTCCACATCCTGAAAACTTTTGTACACTGAGGCAAAGCGGATATACGCTACTTTGTCTAAAGGTTTCAAGGCGTTCATGACGATTTCGCCTATCTGTCGCGAAGGTAGTTCGCGTTCACCCAACGACAGGATTTGTCGGATGACGCCATGAATGGCTTTATCGACATATTCCGTTGGAACCGGTC
>JAJYHV010000004.1:12657-34344 GCA_021790515.1 Pseudomonadota bacterium | reverse complement strand
TGAGCAACAAGGGCAGGGCAAGTGCGGCGATCAGACTGCGACGGTATGGCAGGTTGATGGATGACACGATTTTGTGTGACATGGCTATCCCCTTTCGAAATCATTGGCCGAATCTGGCCGGGTTGATGTGGTTATTGGGTGATGACAGCATGCCGGTTGGTCCGCCCGGGTTGATGGCGGCTTTGGCAAGTTGACTGATGTCTTGCGGGTCGGCGTTGGCGATGGCTTGCGGTTCAACCGCCAGTTCACGCCCGCCAATGATCGCGGCATGTTCGCCGATGACACTTACCCTCCCCATGCCCGGTATCTCATCCCCAACTTTGGCGTACACGGTTTCTGCGCCATTTTGCACCAGTGCCACTCTGGCGCCATTGCGCTGCATGACGCCGATGAGCGCTGGTCCGGTTGGTCGCGACGGTGCCACTGGCAAAACCGGCATGTCCAGCAAGGGCAGTTTGACTTTTTTGGCCGATTTTTTGGGTGGCTCCGGCTCCGGAAAGCGTTCGGCAGGGTAACCCATACCGCCATAGGCGTTCTGGTTGGCTGACAATTGTTTACGCAATTCGGCGGCGAAGATTTTGTCGGCATTTTTGAGCATGTATTCAGCGCGGGCTTTTTTGGTTTCTTCTTCCAGCAGGGCATTTTGCTGCTTGGTAAGCTCCAGCACCGCGCGGGTCTGCTCGATGGCCAGACTCTGGCCGGTAAAGGGGTCGATGTCGGCAGCCAGAGCTGCATTGGCCGCCAGTCCGACGAAGATCGCCAACCCCCACTTGGCTGCATGATTCGTTTTGTCGTGTGTCATGATCGCTTCCTCAATTGTTGATGCCGACGATGGCCTGCGACAACAGGCTGCCGCCGGGTAAGGTGGTAGAAATGAGTGCGGTATATGGCGGAAATTGCATGCTGGCGGCACTGTTATCGGGCGAGCGTACTTTGCCGCTGGCATTTTCGAAGTTGAATATATTGCCAAATCCGTCGGTGACGTCGTTTTGCGACAGCGACAGTACCGTGGAAATGTTGCTGGTAACGATACTGGCAGCAGCGGTTTCCCAAGGAATCTGATTGGTTGGTGCGGTGGTGCTGGAATCCCAACGGCTGGAATATGGACTGCCGACCCCGTTCGACCAGTAATCGATCGACGCGCTCCGGGTCGGGTCGGCCTGATAACGCATCAGGTAATACGCGGACAGCGCCTGTGCGATGTTCTGCATTTTGATGACGGTCTGGTTGTATTGTCCGAGCACGAAGCTTTGTCCGTTGAACGTGACGCCGGTGTCGTCGCCGGCCAGCACAAGCTGGCCCTGTGCATTAAGTCCGGTCCCTGCATCGAGCACGCGGTTCGGCCCGGTGGAAACGAAAGCGACGACGTGGTAGTACAGATTCACGCCATTGATGGCGAGCGCCGACTGCGGGTTGATGAATACGCACAGTGGTGCGCCATAGCCATCGCTAACCAGGCTGCCGGCAGCCTGTCCGGTATAATCGGACCACGGGGCAAAAGTCGCCGCCGTCGCCGTGCAGCGCCCGGTGCCCGACGGCAATGCCTGCGCCACGGTGCCGGAAGGAAAACTTAATATGGCGTTCGGATTGGCTTCGATGCTATTGACATTGGCCTGATACGCTGCCGCAAAACCGGATTGCAATTCGGACAGCAGGTTTTGTGTCTGCATGCCGGACTGGAAGTTGACCAGATACTTGAGCTGTGGCGCCACCGCCACGGTCATGATGGCCATGAGGCTGATGGCGACCAGGATTTCCACCAGGCTGAACCCTCTGCTGCCCGTCAACATGTTCGTCCTTTTCATCGGTAGCTCAACTTGTTGCGCAATTCATTCGGGTCATAGGTCGCAGCCATGGCTTCTTCCATGCTGACCAGGTTGCTGCGCACCATCTCGGTCAATTTGTTGTTCATCAACATCTGCCCGGAATCGCCAGACTGACCGATGGTATTCATCAAAGTCTGCAATTTGTCTTCACGGATGATGGCGGCGATATTGGAGGTGTTGATCATCAGTTCGTAGGCCAGCACGCGGCCATTGCCATCGGCGCGCCGCACCAGGGTTTGCGACATGACGCAATTGAGCACGGAAGAAAACACATTGCGCGCCCAGTCTTTTTCATCGGCCGGAAAAAACGACAGCACACGGTCGATGGTCTTGATGGCGGAATTGGTATGCAAGGTGGACAACACCAGATGACCGGTTTCCGCCGCAGAAAACGCCGAACGCATGGTTTCGTAATCGCGGATTTCACCAATCATGATGATGTCCGGGTCTTCGCGCATGGCGCTGCGCAAGGCGGCATCGAATGAACTGGCATCGCGTTCCAGCCCGATTTCACGTGTCGTGACCTTGCAGCGCCGCGAATACAGCGGATATTCGACCGGGTCTTCGATGGTGATGATGTGGCCTTCGCGTTTCTGGTTGAGCAAATCGAGCAACGCAGCCAGCGTGGTCGATTTACCCGACCCGGTAGCGCCCGTAATCAGAATCAGCCCGGTAGGGCGGTCCACCTGCTGCAAAATGGCGGGCGGCAGCCCCACCTCTTCCGTCGACGGGATACGGCTGTTCAAGCGCCGCATGACGATGGCAAGCCGACGACTATTGGCGTACACCAAATCCACCCGCAACCGCCACAACTCAAAACTGACGGCAAACCCTTCGCCATCCTTGCCCGTCGTACGCGGCACAGCCAGTTTGTCAGCAGGAGTATTGATGCCGAAATCGCGCAACAGCATGGCAATATCCGAATCGGAAATCAGCGCCTCGCCATCACGCTGCATGACACCCATGGCGCGAAACCAGATCGGTTCGCCCACAGTGAGATGCACATCGGAGACGTGCGAAACCTGCAAAATGTCGCGCAGGCGCTGTTTGAGATCAATCATGGCTTCCCCTTAACTGGATGTGGCGTACATGGTGAGATTGCCGCTGGTGAGGTTGCTGCCCCATGGCAACACGGTATTGAGCAATACCGGATACGGTGGCAGGGTCAGCACGTTATAGGGCGATTGTGGGTTGATCGGCTGGCTGTTGATGACGATCTGGCTGGCGGGCACCGGCCATGCCGTTGCCAGATCGGCAGCAGACAGCCCGATCATTTGCGGAATGGCTGTGGCAGTGATGGGTACCGAATTGGCAATCAGTGCCGCCGGGCTGTCGCCAGCGTTCCCCACGCCATAACACGGCAGCACCTGAGCAGGAAAATTTGCCATGGCTGTCGGGTCGCAAAACCAGTCTATGCCAACATCGTGATCGGCGTCGTTATCATTCTGGACTGTAAAATAATTGTTCAACAATTCGGCAATGTCGTTCATGTGCGCCTGCGTTTGCTGCACAAATCCGGCTTCGATGGTTTGTCCGGACACCAACACATACGGCGTATTGCCGGCCCCCGGTGCAAATACGCCCGTCGCAGGCTGAAACACGCCGACCCCATACCACAAGGCAAATACGTGATAAGCAACCTGCCCGCTGCCTTGCACCAGGGTACTGACCGCGGATTGCGCGCCATCGAGCGTCACCCCGGCCTGCGCCAGTATCTGCGCCAACTGTGTCGCAGGGATGACCGTCTGGCTGTCGAGTTGCCAGGCATTGACCGGATTCTGATACCATGCCGTGAGTTTTTGCTGTGCCGCGGCCAGTTGCTGTTGCTGCTGCACGGCCACACCGCCCTGCGCCATGGAGCGGTTCAACCCGCCTCCCTGTCTCAGTTGTGCGACCATTGCCCCCACGGTCAACGACAACCCGAGCGCGAGCAAGGCCACGAACAGCAGGCTGATGAAACCGGATTGAGTGGATGGGCTGGACAGCATGGTCATTTTTGACATCGTCAATATCCGGTCAGTATTTGTTGATGAGCATGAACACGTTGGTGCCATCGTCTGCGCAAGGATTGGTCAGAATGGCCGCCGCAGCCGGCATCGCCGTCCCGGTGGTGTAATCGACGCCATTCTGACCGATGCACTGGTTCATGAAATGCTCCTGTTCGGAAGTGGTCAGACCGGTAATTTGCAACGCATATACATTATTACCGCCGACAGTATTGACGATGGTGACATAGCTACCCGGAAAGCCGATCTTGGTCAGATCCAGACCACCGGCAGCCGCCAGCGGCATGGCCGAGATATAATCCTCGGTGCCATACAATGTCGTGGTGTTCTGATTGCAAAAATTATTGGCGGCAGTCGCCATCGCCTTGTCGAACAGGACTTCCAGATTGTTGGGGGTGCAGGAGGTCTTGGCCTGATACAACGAAACAGCCTTGACGATATCCTGCGTTTTGGAAAACAGTGCGGTAATCTTGGAGTTGTCGCCGCTGGACAATGCGGTCATCAACCCTGCCGTCAAAATGCCGATGATGGCAATGGTGATGATGACTTCAACCAGGCTGAATCCTCGTTGCATGAGCATTGCCTTGGGCATTGCTTTGGGCATTGCTTTGGACATTGTTGCGTGTTGTTTCATGATGCCGCTCCTTGGGTAAGCCAAAAGTAAACCAAACAAAAAATTCAATACCGGCTGATGAGCATGCCCACCGCGCCGCTGGCCGGAACATAAATACAGGCGGCGCCATTGGTAAAGGCGGTCGGCAAACCTGTGGCAGGAACATTGGAATAATCCACGCCGTTGCATTGCCCCAACACCAGATTCAAGGCATCGCCCAAGCCGCCCGCCACCAGTGAATAGTTGTTGCTGCCGGCAAGGTTTTGCGCAATCTGCAAATCGCCATTTGCCAGCCCGAGTTGCCCCAACGCCAGACCAGTACCCGATGCATCCGGCGGCATGGGCGAGAGATAATCCTGATTGCCATAGCTGGCTGTCGTATCCGCGCCGCAAAAATTGTTACCTGCCGTGGCCAGGCTTTTGTCGAACAGCACGGACAGGTTATTCGGCACGCAACCCGTGTTATGCTGATACAGGGCAACGGCATTGGCGACTTCTTCCAGTTTGCTCATCACTGCAGCCGCCTTGCTGGATTCGTTACCGCTGAATGCCGTCATGCTGGCGGCGGTCACTACCGCGACGATAGCCAGCGCAATGACGATTTCTGTCAGACTGAAACCGGATTGTCGGGATATGTACATGATGTTATTCACAATTTTTGACCTATCTGGATATACATCGGATACAGGGTGACATAAAAAAACCCGCTCACAATCAGCGCGCCAAACACTTGCGACGCATAGGTAATCTTGATTTTCAGGATATCCGTCATCACCTCGACATCCTGTTCCAGATCGGCAACCATACTGAGCAGGCCTTCGGCCAGACTCGCACCACCCTCTTCGGCAGATTTCACGCCATTGACAACATAATGGGGAAAGCCTGCGCGCGACACCGCGACCGAAATGGGAACGCCCAGGCGTAAAATTTTGTCCATACGATGAAACATGTCCTGCGAATCGAGCCTGGCGCAGCTTTTTCGCACCACGGCAGCCGATTCATAAGCAGAAATACCCCCCGCGTCGTACAACAGACTAAATGATGTCCACGCCGAGGAATGATCCGATTTTTCAGAAATCATGCGCCAGTTCTGCCAGTAATCAGCCAGTTTGCGCACCAATGGGCTTTTCAGCACGGCATTGCCCAACATCAATATGCCCAGCATCAACACGCCGGCCACGATTTTGTGCGTAGTCACCCACAAGGCAATCTGGTTATAGAGGACGATCGATGGAGGCAAATGCACGACCTGACCATTCGACCACTGGGCAAAAAATCGAATCATGGTAGGTGACATCCAGCCCATGGCGGCATACATGCCCACCACCCCGACCACCGCCAGCACTTTCATCGGCAAGAAAGTCGAGCTGATGGCTTGCCGCAAACGCTCTGCCCGTGCCACATCATCGGCCAGCCGCACAAATGCCTGACCCTGTTTTCCCGTTGCATCTGCGGCTCGAATGACATTGAGATCGCGCTCTTCAAATCCGGCGGCGTGCATGGCATCGGCAATTTTTGCGCCATCCATCAAGCGCTGCTGCATCAAACGCAAGGCATTGATGAGCAAAGGGTCGGTCGTAAAGGAAATGGCCGCTTCCATCCCGCTGATCATCGGCTTTCCCACTTCGAGCCGCTTGCCCATGGTTCGGTAAAACCGCACCAGTTCACGGATATCAAACTTACCGCTTATGCCGTTGAGCGTACCAATCGGATCAAAGCGCAAGCGCGCCACCCGTAATCCGGCACGCTTCAGCTTGGCGTAAGCAGCATCGGTATCTTCGGCGTACACAATGCCGCTAACCGAGCGAGATGCCTGATTGTGAGCGTGATAGCGATAGGCAATCTGCATCTTAGCTCCTGTCCGCACGTATCATGAGTTCATCCATCGACGTCACGCCTGACGCCACCAGATTCAACCCGCGATACCAAATGGTTTCCGTACGCTGCACACCTTCCAGTTCGATGCGCGAAATGGAAGCACCTTCCTCGATGAGTTGGCGCACATTGGTCGCCGGCATGATTTCATACACCATCTGACGCCCGCGATAACCAAGCTCACCGCAATGCGGACAGCCAACGGCCACATACGGCGCAAACTGGTGAATGTGGTGTTCTTTGAACGTGCGCGCAGTTTCCTGCCGTGTATCCGGTGTCTTGCAATGACTGCACAATTTGGCCACCAGACGTTGTGCGATCACCAGGCGTAACACGGAAGCCAGCGCATCGCGGTTTGCTCCCAATTCAAGCAAACGCAACACTGCCTTCGGTGCAGAGTTGGTATGCAACGATGTCACCACCAGGTGCCCGGTATTGGCGGCAGCAAGCAGTGTTTTGACCAGTTCAGGATCATCGCGCACCTCGCCCCACAAAATGACATCCGGCGCTTCCCGCAGCAGCGCCTTCAAGTATTCGCGGCCAATATCGCCCTCGGTCTGGCGCCGGTTGCCATCCATTTTTGGCCGCGGCAGTTCGTGCTGTATCCACATGCCATTGTGATATTCGATAGGATTTTCCACCGTGAACACACGCCGCTGGATAGGATTTATTTCACGCAGAATTGAATACATGGTGGTCGTTTTTCCAGAGCCTGTCGGCCCCGTCACCAACACCAAGCCTGTCGGCGCATGGATATGTTTCAGAATGCTGTCGCGCGAAATCGCATCGAACGGCAATGAGGCAAAATCCGTTTCACTGGATTGCCCGTCGTTGATCCGGATGACGACATTTTTCTTGCCGGTCGGACTCATCACGGCTTCCATCCGAAAATGAAAGCGGCCAAACACATCTTCAAACTCAGCGCGAATATCCGGCGGTGAACCGGCAAACTCCACCTTGGTTTCCTGCGGCCCTATCTTGATGGCTTCCGACAGGCCGCAGGAACTGATGAGCAATTCCATCACTGACTCAAACACTTCATTTTTCAGTGCGGTAAAAATAGAACCTTTGCCGTCAATCTTGAGGCCAATCTGCCCCACCCGGCGCGTCGACCAGATAAACACATCCGATGCACCGGCATAACAGGCATGGCGCAACAACGTGCCAATCAACCGGAACACCAGTCCTGGTTCATCGGTCAATGTTCCCCGTTGCATGGCTGACTGATAGGCCATGATAGAGGCTTTAAACGCCTGCTCGGTATTCGCAAAGTGCTTGCGATAAATCTTGAGGATGGTTTGGCCAGAAGCAATAACCACAGACGGGTGATAATCAAAAAACAGATTGCGTGCTTCGTTGACCCGCTCCTGCGTATCCACCGCGATCAACACGCCGCTCTTCGCATTGAAACCCACCAGAATGAAACCGCTATAATGAAATTTGACCTGCTGTAAAATGGCCTGCAAGCGCACTACTTCGGCAATATCCATTGCTTCGGCGTCTGTCTGACTGAAATATTCATAACCGGTGTGCAAGGCAATCGCCCGCGCCACCATTTCCTGCGACACCAACCCCATATCACGCACGATGACGGGCAATGGTTCATGCGTTTCTGCCTTGCGCTTCAACGCTTCCCGCACATATTCACGACGGGCACCCAATGCGATCAGAATATCTTCCAGCGGCGCGCCGGCCAACGCCGGCCGGGATGCCGCATCCGCGCCATTTTTATCGTGCTGCAAATCATTTTGCAGCCCATCCTGATGACGGTCCGAACCAACAATCCCCTCTGGAGCAGGCACTTCACTCGTCTGACGAAATGACTTGTCTGCCTCCATCAGAGGCGAACCGGCCGCCGTATGCTCCGCCACAAGATTTTCACGATCTGATGACGCGGCTTCCGGCAATATTCCTCTTGACAATATTTCTCTTGGCNNNATTTCTCTTGGCCCGACAGATGCCATTGACGACGCATTCAACTGTTCCGGTTGGGATAAACCGCCTTGCAATACCCCGTTCTGCAATAAACCGTTTTCTGGCAAGTCACCTTGCGGCAAAATCTCTGCCGGCACCACAGGTGGAACAGATCGTCCTGCAGAATCAATAACAAACTTGGACTCGGAATGGGGTGCAAGATGGGACGCAGGATGAATGCCGGAATTAACCGACACGGATGACGCCAACGCCGATGGACTCGCCGATGGACTCGCCGATGGATCGCCAGATGACTCCTTGACCGGGATTTCCGCCGGGATTCCAACCGGCTTACGTTCTGCTTCCGCAGGTATTGGTTTTTTGCCGAAAAAAATGGCCATTCTTCCTATGCCCCCAAAAAAGTCACGACCAAGGTGGCATCGTTGCCTTTGACGGAAAGGGCACTCAGATAGCCACCAGTCTGCGGAATACTGGCAATGAAATCACCCAGCAAACTCACGTCATCAAAGGAAGTTTTCAATTCAAAGGCAATGTGTTTTATCTTGCCGTCCGTTCCTGGCATCGGCTTGGCAACCCGTTCCAGAACAACCGTTCCAGGCGCTGCATCATGCACATTCATCGTTCCCATGCGCAGATGATGCGCCCGCGCCTGGTTATACAATGCCATGGCGCCGAATACGGCCACCCGGTCAATTGGTAACAAAGGCTGCTGCGCTGCCGGAATACGTGACGCCACCTTGGTTTGCAGATTTCTGGCAACAGCAAGGTCATGTTGTGCGCCGATGCTTGCGCGTTCCATCGTTTCCAGTTGCCGCCAGCTTTTCCGATCCAGCACAACCAGATGGGCAGCAATAGCCATCACTGCCAGACTCGCCCCACCCAACACAATATTTCGGCTCAATTTCATGTTGTCACTCCGCCGAAATAAGTGCGTCAGATGAATCACCACAGACGTAATCCGCACGCAATTCGCTACCCGTACTGGAAATGGCATATCCCATATAACGGCAGCCAACGGGCAGGTCCTGACGATTGAACACGGTTTGTAATGCCGTCTTCGATACAACCCGATGAATTTCAGCCAAAGGCAGGACTAATGTATGGTCTTCCAGATTGCCGTCGGCATGACTCTCCACGCGCCCGCCCTCCACCCAAAAAGCTTCGGCATGCGTCAACAAACGCGGATAATCCACAGCCATCACCTTGCCAAGCGCCGCAGGATTGGACATCAGGCGGTGCAGGACCTCGCCGTCGACACGTTGTGTCTGTGCCGTCAATTGCGCGATGGTCTGTTTGACAAGCTGTATTTTGTGGAACAAATAACCATAAGCACCCACGACCAGCAGCAAAAAAACAAGTGTCACTACCATCACGCCGTTCATGACATAAGATATCGGCACACCCAGAATATCTGCGTCAATCGGATAGGCAGGCGTTTGTGGCAACACACGCAAAAACTCGGCACCGGTGTAAATCGGTACGGTCTCAATATCGATACTGATACTGCTGATGGCGGCAAAAGAAGTCAGGATTTCTGCCAGGTTATCCGGCGACACGGATGTCTGCACAAAGGCACGACCATTGCCGGGATAGGCCATCAATACCAGCAAATCAGCTTCACCGAACAACACGCCGGTCACGCAGGGCGGAATCAGGTTATCTTCACCCATCAGACGTTCCAGCGCCCAAGAGAAGGGCAAAACATTCGTCTTTTCCGTTACCTTGTCTTCCAGCGCCGCCCATGCCACTTGCTCTCCCACCACGCAACGCAACTTATGAAACAGCCCCAACTCACGCTGGATATAACTTGCTGCCTGCGATGCCGGCATTTTTCTCGGCAAACCAAACCGATAGTCATCGGCCGTATCATCGTCCGCCCTGCCCGGCGGGGCATATACGGCAGAAACCAGCCACGCTTTGTCACCTGGTTCTGCCACATGCACAACACTGCCATCCGGCTGGATGGCATAAAACAGGTGCGCTCCCGATTCAATACGGCAATCCAGTACATAATTGCGCAATACGGTGTCTTTGGATCGCTGTGCACCCGACGCACGCTCACCTGACGCATGTTTTCTGTCTGGTGCTCTCATCTTTATGCGAGAAAGGGTGAATTTTGGCCAACGCATCACATGCTCTCCGCCACCAGCGCATCACGATGGCGCGGTGGAATCACGGTGCTTTGCAATAAAATGACCAGTTCATCGGTCAGATTGTCGCTGGTCCCTCCCAAGGGGACCTGAACGAAGGGCAAAGTTGTGGTATTGGCTGTCTTGTTACCGGTACGCACACCGCCAAGAATGACTGTTTCCCCATTGTGTATCACCGTTTGCATCAAAATACGTTTTTCCACCATGGCTGGCGCGGACAATTGGCTTCCCTGCACCGTAAACGTACTCATTGAAGTAATGGCGCTCACTGTCGGCGCGAGCGTGATCTGCGCCTCATCATCGGTCAAAATATCCGGCATGACCGCCAAACTGACGCCGCTTTCAGCAAAGCTGGCCGACGCACCACTTTCTGACGTACTCAACCCCGCCATGGTCATGACGCTACCCAGATACGGCGTGCTGGTGCCGTCAAAAATGGCCACCGGAGAACGGTTCATCGCCATGATGGTTGGTTGCGTCAGCACGGATAATTTGCCGTAATTACGCAACGCACTGATCACCGCATTGATGGTGGCTGTGGTAATGCTCAGATTGAATGCCGGATTGACTGTGGTTTGCGCCAATGCCGCACTGGCTGGATTGACCACCGTTCCCGGACTGATGACGGCAGCTCCCGATGCACCGCTGAGCGCGATGTTACCCACCGAGTTTTGCAACGGTGCCAACACCCGTGCCCACTCGATACCGTAGCTCATGCTGTCATCAAGCTGCACCTCGAGCACCGACACCTTGATTTGCACGCGCCGGTCATTGTCATACACGAACTGGTTGATGAAACGGCGCATCCGGTTCAATGCCGCACCATTGCCGCGCACCGAAATATAACCGGTGTCCTTGGAAACAGACACCAGCGCATTCTCACCCGCTACCCGTTGTAAAAATTCATCCAGACCACCATGCATCACCTGCTGGGTTTTGCTTGTCAGTGAAGCGGTGGCATTGAAAGTGGCCTGCACACTGCCAACCGAACTTCCCCCGCCGCTTGATCCCGACGATGCCGCGGACATACCGCCAGAGCTGCCGCCCGGACTCCCACCGGGGCTGCCACCCATACCGCCGCTGGAACCGCCCCCGTTGGCGCCAAGGGATGCTCCGCCAAAACCGCTGCCATCGACACCATAGGCAGAATCCAGCCGCGCCATCAGCCGGACTGGTATGCGAAATGTCCACGCGGCCTGTTTCGCGATGGTAATGTTACGCGACTGATTATCGGTGATCGCCACATAACCTGCATTGGCTGCCACTTCACGAATAGCGGCATCGATACGCAGATTGTGTACGGAAACCGATACCATGTGATCGACGTCCACCCCATCGACATAAGAAACCGAATACCGTTGCTGCGCCAGCGCATCCAGAACCGTATGCAACGGACCGCTCGCCGTCAGCGAAACGTCACCTCTGTCGCTACCGGCATCGGCACGCTCAACAAAGCCACCGGGCAGATCCGCGACCGACAGCACGTGCTTTAACCCATAGTCTGATACCGATTGTTTTGATTGCGCGGCAACACTGGCTGCCATCTGATCCTGCACCAGCCTTTCCTGCGGTACGCCAGAGCAGGCAACGAGCCCCATTGATGACAACAGCATCCATACCAACCAGTTCAAGTATTTGTTATTGGACGAACACATTCAGAATATTCCCTTCATCGTTGGTGACATAGGCACGAATACGCGCCGCGGCCAAAAACCTGTTCACCACTTCATCAAATGTTTTGCCGGTAAAGCTGGCATCCTGGCGGGCGAACAAATCATCGCCCCGCCAACTGACATCGTACCCATACCGCTTGGCAAAACCGGATAGCGCCGCTTTCAGGCTGTCCCCTTGACGTAGCGTCAACACCAGAATGCTTGCTTCCGGCGCAGCGCCTGGTGTTCCTCCACCAACCCGAACGGTGCCTGGCGCCGCGACGACTGCTCGCGCCGGGGTCACCGACGCCCCGTGTTGCACCGCTTGCGCCGGTTGCGCCTTCTGCGACACGCGCATCACACCGTTATGGCAACTGTATTGCAGCCCGGTACCCTCGGCCAGACGCTGCACAGCTTCGCCCACCGTGCCGGATACGTCATGTGCGCTGATGGTCGTACCATCAAACTCGCCCGACTCAATCAGTGAAATACCGGTCCCGGCAAGGATTTTGCGCAAGGCCGCCACAGGTCGTTCGTTATCGAACGATACGGGGCCAAAATGAGCGCCCAAATCACAATCATCTGCCCGGACGGGCATTCCTGACGTCAACGCCATACACAACATACCGATCCATAGCCATTTACGTCCCATCGCTTTACCCTCACTCCCCATCTGGAATCACTTTCGCCATGAAATGGCTTGCCAGCCAGCTTTTGCCTGCTTGCCGACCCACTCCGGCACCTGCAACACCTGCCCCACCCGCAACCAGCCAGACTGCCGCAAATGATTGCATGCGACCAGCGCTGCCACGCTGATCCCCTTGCGATGCGCAATTCGCCACAATGAATCTCCTTTTTTGACGGTGTAATCCTCCATTCCCATTTCCTTCGCTAGCGAAAGGTGCAAAGCCGCATGCAAATCATGTTGTCTACGCTGTTCTCCAACGGAGTCCGGAATCACCGGCACGTCTGCATCATGCGCATGCAATGCCTTTTCGGCAGGAGCGATATCAGCCGTTTTCTGGAAACGACCCGGTACATGCCCGTCCGTCACGGATCGCGCCGACGGAACATAGGGGCTGGCTACAGCCGGTGTCATCCCGGATATTTCTCCGTTTCGGCGAAATATCAGTTCGCCGCGAAACCTGTCGTTACCTGTCGATGGAGCGTGATTGAAAGACAACCCGTCGGGTACGCTGGCCGAACGGTTGCTGGCCAGAACACTCGCCGACCCATCCGCACGGCTGCCGTTGCTGAACGCCCTGCCACCGGTGTAACGCACGATGGCTTGCTGGTTGTCGAGTTTGAGCATGATTTCCGGCGCCAACCGGTCAGCCACCAGATAGGGGAAATCCGGATGTACCGGCAGACGCGTCACGCCATTGACCGTACGAATGAATAATGCCGGCACCAACGTTTGGTCCCTGAACTGCAGATAAAGATGATGTCCGTCATCAAACACCTGCGCCGGCGAAATGGACGAATCTCCGCTGACGCTGTAATGAAAATCGTAACCCGGCAAATCGCCAGCCTGTGCACGTTGTACGGCGCCAAAAATCAGAAAAATAAAGACAGACAAGCGCTTCAATTGTGGTCTCCTTGGTTTGAGCCAGCCTGATTTGCATTGGCCTGGTTTGTGCTGGCCTGATTTGTGCTGGCCTGATTTGCATTGGCCTGGTTTGTGCTGACCTGATTAACAGCGTTCGGATCCGTGCCCGAAGCTGTCAGTGAAATATCCTGCAACACAATCAGGGATAACTTGCTGCCTGCTGCCACATTGACTTCCGGCTTCATGTTTTGATATTGCGAAAGAATGCCGGCGGCTGTCTGAAAAGTTGTCTGCCCAGCCGCATCTCCCATGCTTGAATATCCAAACCCACTGCCCGTGCTGATATTGACCCCGCTGGTGGGATAATTCGGCTGCAACAGCCAACCCGCCACGCCGAGCAACAAGCCCGTGCCAAACTGTTCCCAGAGATGGTTGTCGATTTCGCCTTCGACGCCGGCTCGCCCCTGCGCGTCGCCACCATTCCAGGCCGCAATCCGGATAGACGCACCCGAAGGCAGGATGATGCGATTGAAGGCAAACATCATGCGTTTCTGGCCAAACAGCGTATGCTCGTTGTAATTGCCCTCCAGACGCGAACCCGCCGGAATCGCCAGCGTATCGCCATGGATGGAATCATAGACATTGGTCGTCACCCTTGCCGACACATGCCCCGGCAACGTGTTGTTGAGCGCTGTCATCAAAACCAGCGGAATCACCGCGCCTTCCTGCAACATGCTCGTTTGCGGCGGCGCAGAAATCGTCAGCGGCTGACGCAATACCCCGGCGGCTTTTTGCTGTTTTTGCTGCCAACTCTCGTTTGCATCGACCTTTGGTTTTTGGCCCCCCATTTGCTGCTGCATCATGGCCTGCACCAGCTTCTGGCTGGTTGCCAGACCACCGGCATTACCACCTGACGCAGCACTGCCAGTGTCAGATGACATGTCGGCATTGCCATCATCTCCGGTATTGCCTGTTGCAAACGATGTTTCCCTTTTGGCCAGCCTTTCCCGGAGCGACTCAATCGCCGATGACGAATCAGATGGTGGTGTCGATGCGTGCGCAGAATTGGCACGAACAGCATTGCCGGCAGGAACATTACCGGGCGGATTGCCGGAAACAAGTCCCGACGCCACAGCGCCATGGGTTGGCTCCTGCGTCGCGGCGGCAGCGCTGCTCGCTGCGCCAACATCGAAGCTGCTCGGTAACGTATCGCCGGGCGACGGGTGTGTAACGCTGTCAAACGCCCTGCTCAATGCATCCTTGGCGGCCTTGTAATGGGCCAACTGTTCTGCAGTGATGGTGCCGGTTTCAAAGGGAAGTTTGTCGTGGGGATATTCGGTCTGCGCCTGTTTTTTTGTCTTGGCCTGTTCCTGCGCACGTGCGTCCGCTTCCGCCTGCAGCGCTGCTTTCGCCTTCGCATCGGCATCGGCGATTTCAGCGCTCGCATCAGCAACAGATTCCGGTGTATCGCTGCCGACCTGCGCTGCAATGGTCGCCGCCGTCCGCTGCGCAGCCATCTTGCTCCGCCCACCATTTTGGCCGCCGTATTTGAGCATGAAAGCGGCAATCAGCCCAACAATCATGGCGACCCCCAACGCCACCACGATATGCCTGCTCAATTTGCCTGCCGGTACGGTCGCCATCAATCGAACCATCCGAACAACGAATGCGATTTGCGTGATTTGACCGTCACCTTGACTTCTTCGTCACCCAGTTTCAGCAGCCAGGCATCAGACGTTCGCTGCGCCTTGATGAGATTACTCTGATCCATGGTGTAATTGACGAGCTCTGGTTTGTCATCACTGTTCAACACAAACAAGGCAGGCAATTCCTGCACATCCGGCGACAACCGGAACCAGGTAAACCTGCCATCGTCAGCTACCAGCGTTGGCGCGAACGCTGCATTGCCATGAACCGTATAACCAACGAACATGCTCTCCAGATCCGGCCCTGCCGGCGCATTGCCATCCGGCGCTGCGTCGTTGGCAGGCGCTTCGTATTGCGTGGGCAATTCGCTGCTGTCCGCTTCAGGGACAACCCATTGCACCCGCTGGAACCATATCCCGCTATCAACGGCTTCAAAGGTCAACAAGTATGAATGCTTGTCCGTCAGCAGTGTCGCCGTATTTACGGTTCCAGCCTGCATCGGCATCACGAACACATGCTGCCGGTCACTGGATACGGTATATGGCCATCCCCGCTTGTCATCGGCAGACGGGTACCACGCCACGATTTTTTCGTCGTCCGGTACGACAATTTCAGTAAAGACCTTTACCCGCGAACGCACCGGATACGTTCTGTTCGGGTCATAGTCATACGCCACGACACGCGTATCCTGAAACAAATCCGACGACATCACGGGAGCGTCCTGCCCCGACTCCGCTTGCCCCCGCTCCGAAACGGGAACCAGCGGCAATGCCGGCGCCTGACCTGCAGCAAAGCTCGCCTGACACCCCGACAACCAGAACACGGCGGCCAGGATGCTCTTCCACCTGCCACCAATAAATCGACATGCAATCATTGCCCCAACTCCTGATCGATGACGAACTGCGTGACAAAAAAACCAATCGGGTTTCGCAATGCCTCGGCATCGCTCTTGACTGGCTCAAGCGCATAATGCAGCGTCACAACCCGTGTTGCACTCTGCTCCGAACCATTGTTACTCATTGTTGTCAGCTTGACCGTCACCACCACTTCATTCTCGGCGTCCGGTAAAATGGTGATGCGCTGCAACGCTGCATTTCTGATGAGAGACGGATCCTTGTCCATGCGCTCAAAGGTGTTATCCGTGCGAAAAAAATCGTTGACCTGTGATTTTCCTTTTCCAAGCACCATGGTTTTGACATCCGGAAAAAATTCGGACTTGCTGCGATAGGGATCGATAGTCAACAGCTCGCGCACGAATTTTGCCGAGAAATACTTGATATTCTGCTCATCCGGCACAAACTTTTGCGCCACATCCGTCGATACTTGCACCGCGCCCGTCTCTTTATTGGAAATCACAAAATAGGGTATTCGCTCTTTAAGCGGCATCAACCCGACCAGACCAAAAGCCAATATCAAATTCGCACTCAGGGAAATTGCCAATAAAACCAGCATGCGATTAGCTTCCAGATACGCAGCCAGATTGCGTTTCAATTGCATGGCAACAGGGTTTTCGACAGACATACCAATTATTCACACTTGTTATAATATCAATACAAATAATAGCAATAAAACTTTATTCTTAACAAATGAAATTTTCGTGACAATCGACAGATTGATATTTGCAAAAAACTTTCAAAAGAAATATTTGCAAAAAACATTGCAAAAAACAGATAACCGAATGATGATGTGCAAAAATTGTCTGTCGGCAGCAAAATTCCGTTATTTTCACAAAGGGAAGAAGCCATGCAACGAATCAAAAACCTGCTCATGATTGTTTTGCTCAGCTCAATAACAGTAACCGCACCAGCCATGGCCGCACCAGCGACAGACGCCTCAGTCAGGCAACTGCTGGATGTCATGCACACCAAAAGCCTGCTGGACAGCATAACCGCCAAAATGAATGTGATATTGGCGCAGCAAATACAGCAATCACTGCAAGGAAAAACGCCGACTCCGGCGCAAAGACAGGTAATCGATAATTACAAAAACCGGATGCAGGCCATCTATCGCAAAGCCATTGCATGGCAATCCATGGAGCCAAAATACATCCGGATTTATCGCGAATCCCTGTCGGAAGAAGATGTCACCGCCATGCTGGCCTTTTACAAAACCCCCGCCGGACAAGAAATCGTGCGAAAAATGCCCACCATCATGAACAACACCATGTTGGCCGTTCGCGAAACGCTTCAGACAATGATTCCGGAAATACAACAAGCCACAAACGAATTCAAGACGGACATGAAATCAGCGGGCAATTGAGATATGCCAACTATCGTTATGTGAAGCCATGACCGCCATTCCATCTCAATCTGGCGCCAACCCGGCGTCAGCTTGCGCCAATTCTCGCGGCACGCCGAACGCGGCTCAAATAAGGCGAAAAATGGATGTCTGTGTTAAAATTGGCAGCCGGTTCCATCTGTTCCCGCCCGCCTGGTCAATCCGTTATGCTAGAAAGCTCCGCTCCCCCTCTTCCCTTTGAAGCCGCCGTCGCCGCCTTGCGACAAATACTGACATTCGAAGCGCCGGCCGACGTCTTGCTGAGCCGTTTTTTTCGCGACCATCACGAACTGGGCAGCAAAGATCGCGCCTTTGTTGCCGATTTGGTGTTTGGCGTGCTGCGCCATTTGCGCACATTGGAAACAGCATGCGGCAAACCAACGCCAAGACTATTGGCGCTCGCTTTTCTGGCACGGCAGATGGGGTATAACAAACGCCAGCTGGAACAGGTATTCCGCGGCCCGGAAATGGATTTGCTGCCGGACATCAAAGCCATGAAATCATCCGAACAGCCGTTTGCCGTCCAGTGGGATCTGCCCGACTGGCTGGCAGACCGTCTGCTGGCACGCCATGGCGTCGAACAAACCGCGCGTCTGGCGCTGTCCCTGCGCAATCCTGCTGCGATGGATATTCGCGTCAACACCATTTTCTCTCACCGCGACACGCTGCTCACCGCATTAGCCAACAGCGGCATCAGCGCAAGCCCCACACCTTATTCCCCGCTCGGACTGCGTCTTGCCGACAAACCTGCCATCCAGCAGCACCCCTTGTTTTTGGCCGGCCACTTTGAGGTACAAGACGAAGGCAGTCAATTACTCAGCTACCTGCTTGCCCCGAAACGAGGCGAAATGGTGGTGGATTTTTGCGCTGGCAGTGGCGGCAAAACTCTGGCCTTGGGTGCCATGATGCATTCTGCCGGCCGCTTGTACGCGTTTGATGTCTCTGAAAAAAGGCTGGCGCGTTTCAAACCGCGCTTCAAACGCTCCGGATTATCCAACGTCACCCCGCAACTCATCAGCAACGAACACGACATCCGAATCAAACGACTGAATGGAAAAATCGACCGGGTGCTGGTTGATGCGCCCTGTAGCGGTTTAGGCACCTTGCGCCGCAACCCCGACCTCAAATTTCGCCAAAGCCCGGAAAGCGTCGCGGAACTCAGCGTCAAACAGGCCAGCATTCTGGCCGCCGCCGCCAGACTGGTCAAACCGGGCGGACGACTGGTATATGCCACCTGCAGCTTGCTGCAAGAAGAAAACGAAGACATTGTGACCGCCTTTCTTGCCCTGCATCCGGAATTTTCCCTCAAACCGGCACAAGCCGTACTCGCAGAGCAACACATCATGCTGGACACCGGCGATTTTTTGCAACTGAATCCGGCGGATCACGCCACCGACGGCTTTTTTGCGGCGGTGCTGGAACGAGCATGAAAAAGCCAATACTGGAAAACCTGGTCGTCCATCTGGTTCGCGACTCGCACCAGCCGGAACTATTGCTGCAATTCGGCCTGGTGCTGGGCTGCGGAATCGCCAGCTGGCTGATCATGCACTTCGTCGGCAAATGGTTTTTCCGCACACAAAACGCCTGGCATCACCGAAAACGCGACGTCAAAGGCATCGGCCTGCCTTTGTTGTGGCTGTTTTTTACCGCCATCAGCCGGGAACTACTGAAAAACAGTCATGAAATTCATCTACTGAATATCGTCATCCCTTTGCTGTTGGCGCTCGTCTCCATCCGCATTCTCGTCTACCTGCTACGTCACATGACCGGCAACCAGCAAACCATTCGCATTTGGGAGCGCAGCATTGTATGGAGCATCTGGCTGGGTTTTGCCCTCCACATCACCGGTCTGTTTCCGCTCGCCACCCACCTGCTCGATAGCGTATCCTTCGTTGCCGGCAACCATCGTTTTTCATTGCTGCTATTGCTGGAAGCCATTTTCGTCATCGGTTTTTCTGTCCTGCTGTCGCTCTGGCTGGCGCAAGTATTCGAAGAACGCCTGTTGCAAACGCAAGGGATGGATCCCAGCCTGCGTCTGGCGCTGATCAAATTCGTGCGCAGCCTGTTGCTGATTGTCGGCATCGTCATTGCCCTGCCTGCCGTCGGCATCGACATTACCACACTATCTGTCTTTGGCGGCGCGCTGGGTGTCGGCCTTGGCTTAGGCTTGCAAAAAATAGCCAGCAACTATGTCTCCGGCTTCATTATTCTGCTCGACCGCTCCATCCGCCCCGGCGACATGATCACCGTCGACAGTAAATATGGCGAAGTACGACAACTCAACACCCGGTACACGCTGCTACGTGCATTCGACGGCACAGAAATCATCCTGCCGAACGAAACCCTGATCACTTCCACTGTCGTCAACCACTCGTTCACCAAACGCGAGGTGCGCGTATTGATACCCGTACAAATCGGCTATGACAGCGACATGGAACGCGCGCGCAACATTCTGCGTGACATTGGCAACCAGCATCCCCGCACCGTTTATGATGACAATTTTCACAGCGACGCTTTTGTCACCAGCTTGGGCGACAGCGGCATCAATCTGTCGCTTGCCGTCTGGATTTCCGACCCGGAAAACGGCCAGATCGATCTGATTTCGGATGTCTATTTACAAATCCTGTCAGCATTCAAGACAGCCGGCATCAACATCCCCTATCCCAGACGCGACCTGCACGTTTCCATGGATCAACCGGAACGACCGGATCAACCCTCCACGCTCACCTGAAAACCGCGGATTCATTACCACGCAAATCGACCACACGAGACCACATCAGGTCGAACCGGCAATGCCGGCGAGCCTTGGTGAACAAAATGGTGCGCAGAACAAACAACCGAACAGCAAACCGAAATTTCTGTTATAATAACCGGTCGGATGCGTAACTGCCGACTTTTAACCTGCCGCCAGCGGAATCGTCCGCCACACCACACGGTTTTCAAACGAGATTATTCAATGCCCTCTTTTTTTGCGCCCTCTTTTTTTGCTTATGGAATGGTTGGTCATCTGCCCTGGTGGGCTTATGCGCTGATTGCGCTGGCGCTCACCCACATCACCATTGCCGGCGTCACGATCTATCTGCACCGCCATCAGGCACACCGCGCACTGGAACTACATGCCATTCCCAGTCATTTTTTCCGTTTCTGGCTCTGGTTGACCACCGGCATGGTCACCCGTCAGTGGGCGGCAATCCATCGCAAGCACCACGCCCGTTGCGAAACGCCGGAAGATCCGCACAGCCCGCAGGTTCTGGGTATCAAAAAAGTGCTTTTTGAAGGCGCCGAACTTTACCGTGCCGCCTGCAAAGATGAAGCAAGCATCGAAAAATTCGGTGCCGGCACACCCGACGACTGGCTGGAACACCACGTGTACCACAAACACAACAGTTTTGGCATTTATCTGATGATGGTTATCGATCTGGTGCTGTTCGGCCCCATCGGGTTGACCATCTGGGCAGTACAAATGGCATGGATTCCGGTCACGGCCGCCGGCGTCATCAATGGCATTGGCCACTACTGGGGATACCGCAATTTTGCCTGCGAAGATGCCAGCACCAACATCGTACCCTGGGGCATTCTGATTGGCGGCGAAGAATTGCACAACAACCACCACGCCTTTGGCAGTTCGGCCAAGCTGTCCAACAAATGGTATGAATTCGACATCGGCTGGATGTACATACGCATCATGGAAATCCTGAAACTGGCAAAGGTCAAGAAAGTCGCCCCACGCCCGCGGCTTAGCTCGGCCAAACCGGTATGTGATCTTGACCTGCTGCAAGCCATCATTACCCACCGCTATGACGTCCTGACCCGCTACACTGATTCAGTCAAGATGACCTGCGCACAAGAATTGAATAAATTGCGCGCATCATTGCCAAACATGGACGACCGCAGCGTCATCAAAAACCTGAAACAATGGCTGCACCTCGACGCAAAAGATTTGGCCGATAATGAACGCCAGCATCTGGACGCCGTTCTGGAACAAAGCCAGAAGTTGCAACGCATTTACACCATGCGGCAAGAACTGACGCTGCTCTGGTCACGTTCAAACGCCTCACGCGAACAACTGCTCCACCAACTGCAAGAATGGTGTCGCCAAGCCGAGTCCAGCGGCATCGAAGGATTAAAAGCCTTTTCCCTGACGCTGCGCCGCTACG